>NZ_JBNAZM010000004.1:0-178688 GCF_051195215.1 Arhodomonas sp. AD133
CTCCGACCGCTCGGTACTGCAATTCGGTTTCCTTAACAGAGGTCGTAATCCCCTTTGAGCGGGGGCACCTCTCCGACCGCTCGGTACTGCAATTCGGTTTCCTTAACAGAGGTCGTAATCCCCTTTGAGCGGGGGCACCTCTCCGACGCGCTCGGTACTGCAATTCGGTTTCCTTAACAGAGGTCGTAATCCCCTTTGAGCGGGGGCACCTCTCCGACACGATTGAGATCCTCGACGAGGTGGCCGATAGAGTCGTAATCCCCTTTGAGCGGGGGCACCTCTCCGACTAAAGTTCGAGGGTGACTTCGACGCGGTTGATGTGTCGTAATCCCCTTTGAGCGGGGGCACCTCTCCGACACAGTTATTCGGGCGAGCGGGACCCGGCCGCCGCCGTCGTAATCCCCTTTGAGCGGGGGCACCTCTCCGACCTCGCCCAGAAGACGAAAGAAGAGCGGAAGAAGGTCGTAATCCCCTTTGAGCGGGGGCACCTCTCCGACTGCTTGGCCGAAAAAACGTACTTCAGTCATAGCGTTACACATGGTCTTTCCGGCTAGCTGTACCCGTGAAAAGTTGAGAGTGATTCGCATCGGAGGTCGCTACCAGCTCGGAACCGATCAAGTCATTGGCAACCGGCGCCTTACCTTGGAAGTGTATCGTTCCACTCGCTTGCATAGTATAGACGCGGACGTCATCCACCCGTTCGTCGATGCGGACACGCAGCTCCTGAATTAGCCGTTTGCGCAGGTTTTTCGAGAGCCGGCAGTAGAAGACGCTGTACTGCAGGGGAATGCCCCACTGGCGCATGCAGTCATGGACGGCCCGCAGGCGTTTGTCGTCCCGTATGTCGTAACAGACGATGTAGTCGGCGTAGCGTTGCTTGGCCAACGTCAGTCCTCGAAGTGCGGCGCCCGAAGACGATGCCAGCTAGTATGGTATTCGCTCGCCAACGCACGCAGGTGTCGCTGTAGTTGCTCAGGGAGTGCGTTCGCCGCGTGCAGCTCGAAGAACCGCGTCTGTTCGCCGTCGGTGAGAGGCTGGAGTTGTTGTCGCCGCCAGCGCACGTAGGCCCAGCTACTGGTGAGCCCGAGGCATTCGCGGAGAACAGTGACGATATCACCGCCTCGTGCAGCCAGTGCGCGCACAATCGGGTGCAGCCCTTGGTCATTGATCTCGGCCTGGAGCCAGGCATGCAGCTTCGAATCCAGCCTACCCAGCTCGTGGTGGACCGCCACTTCGGGAGCAAAGTAGTTGAGGTACAGGGCGAACTTGTGGCGAGCGCTGACGAAATCCCCGCGAAGCCCCCGGCGAAACACCAGACTCCATGCGTGGCGAAGCTGGGCGTCGCGCCACCAATGAAATGGCCCTAAACCGCCGTGCGCTTCGATCACCTGGGCGAGATCAGTGGCGCTATCGCTGCCGGCCGGGTCGACGTTGCGCAGCACGGCCGCCAACTTGCCGGAACCGGTCTCGAAGTGCACCGTACCGCCATGGCCGACGATTTCCAGGCAGGCTTCCAACAAACCCCCGGGGATTCCGTGAATGACCGCCCGTCCCACTCGAGTCACGGGGACCGACACGGGCGCCCTTTGGTCCGTCGTGATGCGAAGGGCATTACCGTCCAGCGCCATGTCGCTTGAACGGACGTCAACGTAAAGCGTCTTGGCCTGCTGACGGCGCACTCGATCACTCCCGCGGATGGTCGCTGATGTCGGACAACGCACTGCATTCACGTGCGAACCGTTGGGCTGTACGAAACAGCCAGCGTCGGTGGACGACAGCGGCATGCTCATACGCCCGAAAGAACACGCCCCGCCCGGATTTGCCAAGCATGACGGCGCGTTGCGCGCGCACGAAGTCGTGCCCTTCCAGGGTTCGCTCCGCGAACAGCCGCCAGACGAGGCGCTCTGCGCGGCACCTGGCAATCTCGGTCAGATCACATGCCAGGGATTCGCGACCATACGAGGGCTCGTGGAGAACCCCCATCATGGGCTCGAGGCCGCTGGCGGCAATGGCCCTGAGCGCATCACCATGAACCAACGTGTAGGCCAGCGAGAGCGCGGCGTTCACCGGGTCCCGGGGAGGGCGTCGATTGCGCTGCGTAAAGCCGAGTTCAGCCGGGAATAGTGTCTGATATCCGCGAAAGAAGGCGGCCGTCGCCGCGCCCTCATGGCCTCGTAGGCGTTCGACCGAAAGGCCCTGCACGCGCGTTGCAACCATGGCCTGCCGAAGCTCGTGTATGGCCGAGAAGAGCGGCCGCCGACGATCCTGACGGTACTGTAAGGCGGCACTGAGTAGCCGGCGCTGTCCCGCCATGCGCAGCCACACGATGCGCTGGGCCCACAGCGCCTTGAGCTTCCCTTCTGTCACGAGACGATACTGTCCAAGGCGCCGGGCGACGTCGCCGTGTCCGAGCCCATGGAGAAAGGTGCTGCGACGATGGCCCCGACCCGGCATGATCGTCACGCTCGTCCCCTGCTCCGCAAGGTGTGTCAGTAGGTTGGCCGACACACTGGCGCCGCCAATGATGATCACGCGTTCCAGCATGGATACCGGAACGGACCGCGGTGGGGCCTCAGGCTCGCGAACCACCAGCGCGCCTCGATCGAAGTCCAGCCGGGTGCCGCGACGGTCGAGATACAGTGTGCCCACGGTTAGCTCACCCGAAGTAGAAGTAGTCGGGGTCCACGGGTTTGACCGCGACGCCGAGTGTCGCGATCGGCTTGCGGGGTTCGAGCGGAATAGCCATGAAGCTGTCCTCATGGAGGTTGAGCACGAAGTCCATCGCTCGGTGCAAGGCCTGGTGCTCATCGTGCGTGAGCCAGCACTCGTAAGCCGACTTCTGGCCACCGCTGGCGTAACCTTTGATGACCGTCAGCGCCGCTCGCAGACGCCCTGGATCGCGGACATCGTAGGCGGCCAAATAGAGCTTCCTCGGCATGAGCGTCTCCGTGCGCGAACCGTGCAGACACCCTAGCGGCTCGGAGAAGCGGTGGCGTGGATGGGAAGTTTGCCGTGGCGCTCTAGTCGCGGGGCTTCGTCGCCTGGTAGCGCTGGAGGCACGCGCCTAGTTGCTCGAGCTCATCGGCCGATAGCTCGCGACCTCGACGTTCATGGGGTAAGGGGACGGTAAGGTGGTAGTAGGCAATCCCGCGTCGCCCGAGTTCGGCAACAAGGGAGATCGGCAAATTGCCAATGACGACGTCACCGGGCGCAACGCGACGCCACTGCAAGTGGGCAAGATGGTGGGCGTCACGATAGCCGCGTCGACGCAGCCACTCGATGGCCCCGGGGTGCCGCGAGACGATCCACGTTGTCATCGATCAAAGTGATCTATTCGGTATCGCCCGAGACCCATGACCGCACCTTTGCCAACATGCGCCCACTGGCCGGCCCAGAGCCATGGCCACAGGGGCTCGAGATCGCCCTCGATGGTGAAGCATCCGATCAAACCACCCATAGGGACGCGACGCTGCTGACGAGCCGAACGGCGTTCGGCGTGCACCCAAGACAGACGGACATCAGTCAGGTGGACGCGCTCACTCGCATGGTGGATGAGCGCTCGGTAGTTTGCCTGCATGGGAGCAGCGGCAGTGGCATCGTGCAGACTCGAGATGCGGCGTAGCAGGCTGCTGACGAACACCGCGACGGTGAAACGGGAGGCGTCTACTTCACGTTTGTCCTGTCGCAGTCGAAGTGGGTGTTCGAGCACGATTCGCGCCGTGCCGGGAGCCGGCGGCGCATCGATGGGGTAGCCCGTCGAGCCGGCGGCTGTCGTTGCAGCCGGTTGTGTGTCCTCCGTTGGCGGGCAGACCGCGACGTCGATGATGCGCATGCAGGTACCGTGGAGTTCAAGCCGCGAGAAGGCGGTCTCGGCGGCCTTGAAGTGGGGCAGCGCCGACTCGGTCAAAATGAGATCGAGCGGTAGACGATGGCCTGCGCCATACTCACCACCGCGGTGACGCGGTGAGATGACGTAGGGACGCGGAAGGTCCTGGAACTGCTGGAGCAGCCCCAGGGATCGGCTTGTCGGGGCTGGTTCGAACACCGCGCCGTAAGCGCAGCGCTGGCGCACCGCGCAGCCGTCGCAACTAGCGGCACCGGTAATGCACGCATCACGGCGAAGACGAGCGCCAAAAGCGCTGCGCCACAGAGCGCCTGGATAGTCGGGCAAGCGAAGCGTCGACTCCGCCTCAAAGGTCAGCTTCAACGGCAGCACGCGAATCATGGCCGGCTCATGTCACGACTGTCGGCCCCAAAAGCCGTTCCCACCGCGGCCTGCGTCGGTCCTTTGGAGCAGTCCAGCACTATGACGTTTGGCTCGTGGCTGTTCCACGACAGGGGGGTGTAGGTGATGCGCCGGTCCTCGCTGTCTGTCTGCATGACATCGACGTCCAACATTGTCGCCTCATGGCGGATCGAGTAATCGACCTTGCCGTGGACAGGTAGGCCGTCCATGCGGCGCCCCCTTGGCGGTCGCGATTCAGTGGTGCCCGTCGCCTCGGGCATAGGCGTTCAATCGCTGCTCGTGGCGGTCGAGCTCTTCCAGGAGCTTCTCCCGCTTTTTCTTGTTCTTGAGCCCTTTCACCTTCGATCGACGTTGATCGAGGCAGCGCAGAACGACGTCGGCGAATTCAGGCACCGTGTGCGCAGGCACCTCGCCGGCATCCAGCCGCTCCAGGAGGTAGCGGTATTCCGCCTGACCCGGATCCGACTTGTGCTCCAGGAAGTCGGCGGCAAGACGCTCCCCCGGTGCCATCGCGGCACGCGCGGCTTGCTTTTTGCGCTCGTCCTCGGCTTTCTGTCTGCGGCGGATTTGCTCCTCCCGGGCCTGCTCGTCAATCGCCATTTCGCCGTAGCCAACGGCGGTCTTGGCACCGAAGCCGAGCCAGGAGAACGCGTGCGCCATGAGCGCCTGAGTGACCGTCTGCCAGTGGTCGTCGGTGAGCAGGTGGGGGGCGGTGTCGCGGAGCAGCGCTCGGTTGCACTGCACCACGAAACGAAACTGGCTGCCAACGGGTATTGTGAGAAACGAGATCGGCAGCGGCGGCGTATTCTCATGCGGCGGCGTGCCGCCGTCAGGGTCACGGTAGTAGGCCCCGTGGTGGGGTGTCATCACCTCCCATTGAAGGTTGGCGCCATCGGGGATCACTGGAATGACGTCCCAGAACGCCAGCGCACCGCGGCGTCGGTCCAGCTCGGCGGATGGGTCTTCTGCCTTGCCGGCACTGCCGAATAACGCGTCTATGTCGGCGCGGTGCCAGTCTTTGTCGGTCAGCTCGAAGTTGCTGCCCTCATCGAGTTCCCGTGCGGCCTGCCGCAGCACCCCCTTGACCGAGCTGCCAGGAAGGTAGGGCAGACCGTACGGTGTGAGAAACGTAAAGCCGTTCTCCAGGGGGTGCTCAAGGCCGAGACCCGTGGTGAAGGGGGAGTGGCTGCGCGCCGGGATGGACAGGATATCGGTCCAAGTCGACATTTCAGCCTCTTCGGCGAGGCAACGCTGACGATTGGCGAGCGCCTTCATGCGGGCGCGATCGTCATGCGTGAGCTGCACCAACTCATCGCTGGCAGCACCCTGGAGCTTGTTCCACTCCCTGTCCCAGAGCCGGAGGTACATGAAAAAGCGATGGCCCGGCGCGGCGTCACGGAAATCGTTGCCCAGATAGGCGGGAACGGCCGCGCGGGCAGTGTTAATCGGGCCAGCCATCAGACTACGACTCCTGTGTCTGCCGCGTGGGCGCGATCTGGCGAACCCAGCGCAGCCAGGCCATCGCCTCGCCCGTCAGCGCCTGAAACTCGCGGGGCTCGGCGTTCATGAGCGCTTCCATGAATGCGGCATACCCGGGATCGCTGGAACGCGACGGGTTCGCCGCGAAGCGATCGGGGAACTGTCCGACAAGCCACAGTCGCAGTCGCCGGGCCAGGTCCTTGTGGTGCGCTTCACCCTTGCTCTCGAGGAAGGCAAGCGTCTGCATGAGGCCACTGTTCATGATTAGGGCCGGAACCCCCTTGGCGAGGGCAACAAAGGACTTGTCGCAGTCCTCACAGACCGACCAGGCGTCGGCTGCGCGGCGCTGCTCCAGGCTCATTGTCATCACTCACCCTCCACGAGTTGGGTCATCACCAGGCCGCGACCGGTGGTGGCATTGCCGCCGATCTGGAGCAGCCGATGACCGTTGAGGGCGGTGCGCACCTGCCCCATCACGGCGTCGCCGTTCATGGTGGCCTCGCCGGTGCGCTCGCCCGAGGCCAGTAGCGGCGCGACCAGAATCGCCTCCGGCGGGAGATTCTCGGCGTAAAACAGACCGCCGTCGTCGGCGGTGCCCGTCTCCGGGTTGATGCGCACGTGTGGCTCGACGAGCGTTGCGTTGTGGGTGAAGTAGTTGAAGTCCGTATCCGAGAGCACAACGAGATCACGGGCCAGTTTATCCCGGAAATAGGCGAAGCCTTCGCTGTCACGCAACGCGTTGGTGGACAGCCAGTTGGCGACTTGCTCGGCGGCGGGATCCGCCTTTGCCTGATACTCGAAAACCTCCAGATGGAGCTTGTCCCCAGTGTCCGTCAGCGCTTCCATACCGTCCGCGGTAGTCAGGCAGTAACCCTCGTCGACGGCCGCCTGGGGCCATCCAGCCTGAATGCCGGCCATCATCAGCAGTCTGCTGAGCCGAGAGAGCGCCATGGGGCAGGTGGCGTACACGTAGCCTTGGCGGCGAGATCGCACGGGGAATGCCACAAGCTGTGCATCCCCAAAGCTTACGGCGCCGGCGTGGAGCTCCGATCGCTGTGGTGTCGGGCCGAAGAGCTGAGTCTCCTTTGCGGGATCCCCGCCCAGGGCAGCGAACCCGTGGCGTACCGCCCCCTTGATGCCGGACCCCGCGAAGCTCGGGTGGCCGGTATGCGCTTCACGTTGAATGGGGTTGTCGATCACACCGGTGGCGGATCCGGCACCCATGTGCACGGGGCTGACGCAGTAGAGAAAGAGGGCGGCTGTCTTCTCGAACATGGTGTCGTCCTTCACGCGTTGGCGATGGCGAAGCGGTTGAACCCCTCGGCTCGGCGCATCGCGTCGTCATTATCGGGGCTCAGCCCCCATAGGCCGGTCTTGGCAAGTTTTCGAAGGGCTTCCACGTCGCCCTCAAAGCCCTCGAACCAGTAAACCGAGCCCGTGGGGGCAACGCGCTCGGCGGTCTTCGGCTGACGCTTTGCGAGGTCCCAACCGCTGACGATGCCGCCGCGGGGCACGGCGGCGCAGACAAGCCGGGCGTGTCCGCCGTCGAAGTGCCAGACGTTGTCGTCGTTGAGGCCAGGCAGGCGCCACCCCTCCGGAAAGATGCCGGGGCTTGTGAGAACGATCCGAAAACGCCCAGCGGTGCGAATCGCATCAAAGTCGGGTGCTTGTAGCCCGGGTTCGTCCGCTTGGCTCAAGGAGGCAGCGCGCCCATCACCGCCTAGGCGCAACACACCGCTGTGAGGCAGAGCGCCCTCCGACACCCCGCCAACGCCGACGAGAAACCCCACGCTACGCGTGCTCCCCCCTAGGCGGATGGCATCGCTCGTGTAGAGCTGTCCCTCGATCGTGCTGCGGCGCTCGCGATCCAGGGCGATGCCAAGGCGATGCTCCAGCTGCCAGAGTGCGCTTGAAGGGACACACTGCTCGACAGCCGGAAGGCGTCCGAGCAGGTGCTGTTGCCATCCTTCAGCGGTTAGCCAGTAGCCGCTAAGTGGCTTGGCCCGGGTATCGCTGCGAAGCAGCGGCGTCTGCGGCAGGGGCGCGCTGCTTGCAATACCCGCGGGTAGCACGGTCGGCTCGAGGGGCTGGAGCTCGATACGGGCCCCATCGCCTCGACCGTTGAAGACCTGCAGATCGGCGGGCAACGGGAAGAGCGGGTCGATGCGCTCACCACGTCGCTGCGCCAGCGTGAGCGTCTCCAGCGTGAAGGCGCCCGGGGCATCCGGGGTGCCCAAAGCCGTGGGTACGTCGCCATCCGCCGTTGCACGGCCTTGAGCGTAAGCCGCCGGGTCAATGCCGGCGCTTGTCAGCATCAGGCTGCGCAGCGCGCCCGCGAATACGGAGGGCCAGGGGGGCATCTGAGCGCTGCCTGCGGCACCACCGTCGCCGAAGAGCGGGTTGCCCCGAAAGTGCAGAACGTCGAAGGGTTCGATGAACCGGTATTCGGTCATGTCGGCCTCCGTGACTCGCGTGCGAAGAATTCGGCGACGCCGACGAGGTTGCTGAGGCGTTCGCGAATGGGCGTGGCGTGGGTGAGCGGTTCACCGCTCGCCGAGTACTGCGCGAGTGCGGCCAGGCGTCGGGAGTGAATGGGCGCATCCGCCTTTTCCAGGCCCTGGCGCTGGAACTGGTAGTGCAACACCGACGCCAGGTACGCCTGCATGCCATCGGTCGGTGGCAGTGAGGCCGGTTCGGGCAGGTCAGTGAGCCAATCATTGACGTGGTACGCGGCGCGCCGTGAGGCTTCGGGCTTCGACCACAGGGCATGGGCGAACTCGCGAAGCGTGGTCATCTCGTCGGTGCCGCTCTCCACCATCGTCGACCACCGGCCGGTATAGCGCAGCGCGCCACCGGAGCGCTTCAGAACGGAGACCGAGAAGGCGTTACGGTCGCCATCGCGCTTGGCACGCTGTTCCGCAGCCTTGAGCTCCTGCAGGACGGCCAGCAGGGGTGCTTGGTGGTGCGCCACCACCGCCCCCATAGAGGCGGTGGCCCCGCTTCCCATGCACAGGTGAATGCGGCCCTTGCGGCGCACGAAGCCGGCGCCGAGCCAATCTGCGCCATCGTCCTGGAGGGACTCCGGGGCGTGGCCGGAATACGCCATCCGCAGCTCCCGCATCGCGGAGAGAACATCGGCGGTCGGCAGCATCGCCATGAGGTCGTCGCCGCCGGCGTAGAGAATGCGACCGGCATGCCGCTCCTCGACAATCCACCGAGCGATGACGGTGGCGAAGTCGTTGAGCGCGCTCGAGATGGCGATGTGCCGGCCCGGGGAGACGGCGCGCGGTGACGAGAGATAATCCTGCAGGGCCTGGTTGCCAGCGAACCGGTCGGCGAGCTGCTTGCGGATATCCGGGTGGAACGCGCGCCCGTAGGGTATCGCGAACGCCGGGTCACCCGAGAGCCACTTGCCCATGCTGTCACCGTCCATGAGTACCAGGGCGTAGTACGCTTCCGGGTTCTTGCCCAGCACAGCCTCCGCGGTTCGGCGCGTACGCTCCGCGTCGTCGTCTTCGTCGCGTTGGCGATCCAGCCACGTCGGGAGGCGGTGGAGGATGTCCCTATCTGGGCGGTCGCGCAATTGAGCGGCGAGACTGTGGGGGAGGGCCGCGGGCGCTTCTGCCGCGATGTCGTGCTTCACCGCGTCAGAAAGCGCATCCGTGTTCACCGAGCCATTCAGCAACGAGGTGCTCAGCGCCATGGTGTGCGTGGAGACGACGAATCGCTGCGGCGCACGCTCGGTGCCGAGCACGTCACGGATATCCTGGCAGAAGAGCGTCGGCCACAGGCGTTTGATCGCGGCGAGCGCGCCTAGGTGCTCTCCCTTGCGCGCCAGGGCGGGACGCTCACGGCCTACGCGGGTCCAGAGGGTGTTGGCTTGCTCGCGCTGCCCGGGCGGCAGGACGAGATGGTCGCGGTCATGAGTGAGCCATTCCGTCTCGCCCGTGAGCGAACACCGGTAGCCATGCTGTGACAGGCTGTCGAAGGGCCGCACCGCCTTGGTGGCGCCCATGATGCGCTCGCCGAGCTCATAGGCCGCCGGGAACAGCACCCCGGGGTTGGGGCGATAGAACACGGCGGCTTCGCCGTGCTCAGGATCCGAGAGGTCCACCGGGCGTTGCAGGACGCGCCAGGCCGCGCTGCCGAGGAACCCCGGCGTCCCCGACGCGCTGCCCTGGATCGTGAGCAAGGCTTCGTGAAGGGCATCACTGTCGACGGCGCCATCGTCCGAGCTGTCCGCCGTGAGCGCGTCATAGTCCACCGCGCTCCAATACACCTCCGGGAAACCCGCCAGCTGTTCGTCGAGCTGAGCGAACGCCGGCACGTCCTCGCCTCCCGGCAGCGCCGCGATGCTGAGCAGCTCGGTGACCACACGGCGGCCGGTTTGGTGCATCCAGGTGCGAACGTGAGATTGGATGGCCTCGGCAATCGCCTTGGCCTGATCCTCCGGCACGATGGCGAGGAACCGGTTGGGCAATGATGCGCTGAATAGCGGATTGGCATCCGTGGCGACGCGTCGCTTCCAGTCCTCGTAGTCGAAGAGAGACGGCGCAAGACCCGATTCGATCAGCCAAAGGTCGACCTGCGGTACACCGCGGAGGTTGGGAAAGAGGATCGCGTCAGGACCGAGGCGGTCGCAGACAACGCGCATGGCTTCCCAGGACAGGCGGGCCAACAGATGCGAGCCGGCCCAGAGGTCCGAGGTGGACCGGGCGGTGGCGATGAACTCCTGGACGGGACCCAGGGCAACATGGAGCAGGGCACACCGGCCGTTGCCGTCCGCCTGGAACGCGCCGGCGAACGCCGAGGCGAGATCCACGTGATCCCAGATGGTGTGATCCGGGATGCGCGTATCGGCGGGCAAGCGCCGCCAGAGTTCGCCGAGTGCCGTGGTATCGTCGCTCAGGCGGTGCTCGGGTCCAAAGCGCCAGTAGGCCAGCAACGTACGCTGCCAGTCGATGTCACCCGACTCGCTTGTCTGCGTCAGTGACCGGAAGTGACGGAGGCTTTGCGCTTTGATCTCGGCAATATCGGTATCCGCGAGGCCGCCACTGTCGTGGAGATTGAGCTCCTCGCCTGTCAGCGGATGCTTGATAACCGGCTTGTCCGCGAATTGAACCTGCGCCCACCGCGGGAAGCGCCCGTCGCGCTTGGCTCTAGGGAACTGCGGTCGGTCGGCTGCGGATGCCCACCAGTCGGCCTTTTTCACCCAGTGTTTGGCGTCCAGGGGGAGGGCATTACCGAAGAGATCCGCCAACAGGCTGCGGGTACTGCCGCCTTCATGGCCGGCAGGGTCCCGGAGCAGAACCAGCGCCTTCTCCGCGGGATCGTGCAAACGGGCGTAGAGCTTGGTCTGAGCCAGCGTGTCGTCCATGGCGTTCCTCTCCCGCGTCATCGTGACACCCGCTCGAGTTCGTCGTCGAGGCGCTCATGAGCGTCCTGCCACAGGGCCGGGAATTGCTGCTTCACCGTGGAATCCAACCGGTTCCACAATTCATCGGCAGGCCGGTGCGGTAGATGCACGACCTGGGCACGCAACTGCCCATCGTCGTCGATGACGATCTTGAAACGCAGGCTGTTCGGCACGCGGTCGGTGTTCGTCCAACCCTGCTGAGTTTTATTGGTGACCGGATAAGACATCAGGGGGCGCAGCGGCCCCGCCTTGGTGCACAACGTCTTGCGAATCTCACCGAGCTTATGGATCAAGGGCTCCCACCCAGCGCTCGGGGCCGAGCGCCACAGCAGCAGACCGTGCTCGTCGCGACCGATGTACTGTGGCCACTGACTCGCATCGATGGCCGTGCGCCAGTCATGGGCATACCGCGACAAGTCAATCGTCGGTGAGGACTCGAGCACGTAGGATCCCCAACCATTGCGGCTTCGACCGCCAACGCAGCCCAGGACGCTCATCAAGCCCAGGGCTTCGTCCAATGCGTCCGCACCGGCATTGCCCGTGGGCCAGGCAAGGGCGAGCGTGGCCGATTCCCCGGCATCGATGGCAGGGGCGTTGCGCAGGCCCGGCCCGACGCGGGGCCGGTTCTCGATCGGCCCGTATCCCAGGTACAGATCGGCGGGGACCGCCGTCTTCCCGCTTGTTACCATCAGCGACTTGGACCCGCCCTTCGGCGACCACTCCACGAGGGTGCCGGCGTGCCAGGCACGGGCGCCACGGAGGCGCAGGCGGACCCTGCTTTTGCGCCCTTGGTGCCCCGCCGCGTCACCGAAGAGCTGGCCCTCGGTGCGACGCAGTGCTTGCAGCGTTGTGTCAGGGCGCGCGGCCATGGCCATGCGCCACCACCGGCGTAGCTCGGCCTTGAAAGGCGGGGTTCGCCACACACCGCGCTGGTGGGCATCCCCGAGGAAGGCCGGCGAGAGAAACGATATCGTGTACTGTCTTTGTTCCATGCTCATGGTGTCAGCTCCATCGCTGCGAGCAGGCTAACCGGCCCGCAGCCGTGGGCGGCTCGGCGGAAAACTTGCGCGATCATGGCTCGCCCTCGATGAGGATTTGCTCTGGTGGCAAGTTGAGGCTGTATACGGTGTGGGGGCGGTTACCCCGCGAGTGGATCTGGTAGCGCTCCACGACCATGGGGTGCAGGCCGCTTCGCTCAGCCAGCGCGCTATTGAGGCGTGAACGCGTCCGGTCGAAGTAGTTCGCCTTGCCCGTGTCACGGAACTCGTCCAGGGCGGACGCGAGGCCGTCCTTGACCGGGGAGGGACCATCGCCCTCCAGCCAGTCCATGACCGCGCTGAGCGCCCGCACCGCGTCCTCGTCGAATCCCACCGGCGGCTCGCCGTTGCGGGCGCGAAGCGCGAACCACGTCAACCAGATGAAATGTGTAGTCGAAAGATCCACACGCTGCCCTTGAAGCCACACGCGCCGCTCGCCAACGTCGATTCGCAAATCCGGACGCTCGAGGATCTGTTGAGCGCGCGCCACCACGTCGCTGAAGCTCAAATCGCCCTGGAGCAGAGAGGTATCGAGCTCGTTGCGGAGGCGAACAAAGGGAATATCCGCAAGCTGCACCTGCGCAGCCGCCGTGCTGGCCAGATCCTTGTTGCCCGGCAGCACGAGGGTGTTGGGCTGCGGCGGTGGATAGAAGAAAGCAGGGTGCGACTCGAACGGGGCATTGACGAGAACGTGGGATAGGCGGTCTTGTGGTCGTGCGTAGAGCGAGAGTGCGTAGCCGGCGTAGAAGCCCATCGTCTTGCGCCCGCCGGCGAGCGATACGTGAAGGCGGACGTCATTATCACCGGTGAGCGCTCGGATGCGCTCGTTGATCAGATCCGCGGCTGCAGCGTTGTCCTGGCCATTGACGATGTCGGCCAGCGGGCGGCCATCGCGATCGTGGATGACGTGAATACAGGTGGCATCGAAGACGATATCGCCGCGCTGAATGCCGTAGTGATCGCACAGTTGATCGAAGTAGCCTTGCCCGCCCGATTGCGAAAAGAGGGACAGCATGATGCGACGCTGCCCCGCCGTCGTGGTGATGACTTCAACGCGCTCCGGGACCCGGGCGTCGGCCCCCTCGGTTTGCTCCTGGATGAGCGCATAGAGCGTCTCGGTCACGACTTGAGGAGTCAGGCCCGTCACGCAGAGCAAGATGTCACGATACGACATAGGCATGTTCTTCTAGTGCGCTAGTGCGCCCGTGTAGTGATGCCGGCAGACTAGCGTGTCCAAGTCCTACTGTGGGGGGCCGGCAAACTTTCAGCGCCGTGACCTGTTGGAGTTGACCCGCCTTGGTGGACATCCGAGGCTTTGTGAAGCAATCGGAGTTCACGATCCCAGTATCCCGACCCCCATACCCGGCAGCCTTCCGGGAGCAGATGATCGACCTGGTGCGTGCCGGACGCACGCCTGAAGCGCTCGCCCGGGCGTTCGAGCCTTCGGCGCAGACCATTCGCAACTGGGTCACGCAGGCTGACCGCGACAGCGGCCGACGCAGTGACGGCCCAAGCAGTGCGGAGCAAGAGGAGCTGCGGCGCCTGCGCCAGGAGGTCAAGCGGCTGCGCGAGGCGCGGGAGTTTGCCGCCGAGCGCCCTGACGAGGTGTACGTCGCTGATATCACCTACGTCCCGACCTGGGCGGGCTTCCTGTACCTCGCCGCGGTGCTGGATACCTGCACCCGGCGGGTGGTGGGCTGGGCGATGGCCACGCACCTGCGCACCGAGCTCGTCGTGGATGCCCTGGAGATGGCGCTCATGCAGCGCCGACCCGAGGGGGTGATCCATCACTCGGACCAGGGCTGCCAGTACACCTCGCTGGCCTTCGGCGAGCGCTGCCGGGCGGCTGGCGTGCGCCCCTCGATGGGCTCGGTCGGCGACTGCTACGACAACGCCATGGCCGAGAGCTTTTTCGCTACCCTCGAGTGCGAGCTGCTCGCCCGTCATCGCTTCCGCGACCAGGCTGAGGCCCGCCGAGCGGTCTTCGAATTCATCGAGGGTTGGTACAACCCGCACCGGCGCCATTCCGCCATCGGCTACCACTCACCGATCAACTACGAGAGGAGGCTTGCCAAACCGGAGATTCCTGCGAAAGCCCGAAACCGTCCACCAGAAGCGGGGCAACTTCACTGTTGCCGGTAGGGCAACCCGGCGATCGTCGGACCTAGTCACTCCCAGGCGTTACCTAGCCAAGCCAGCGCTGAACATCCTCCCGCAGCCGTGGCAGCTGTGATGGTCCGAGCAGTTCGATACCGTGCTGGGTCGCGCGCTTGGTCATCGCTTTCGCGGGCTCGCGCGCGGTGACAAACCACGTGTGGCCGAACAAGCCGCGTACTGCCTTGCTGAGACTGTCGAGCTTGTAGAGCTGGCGATCGTCCGAGGCCTCGTCTCGACCGTGACGGTTTGTCTTGCACTCCACGACCAGCAGTCGGTTGGCATGCACCGCCACCACGTCGAACTCATTACGTGCCCCGTTGGTTCCATCCCAGGTGCCAGTCACGCCTAGCGCGACGTCATCGACGCCCTCATCCACTAGCCAATGGTAGACGTATTCCTCCAGCCAACCCCCGTTGAGGAAACGCGTTCTATCCTCGTCAAGGAACATCACTGCAGCGCCGCCGTCCCAGTCGAGCATGCCCTCTGCGCGCAGCCAGTCCATGGCTGTGGCCCATCGGCGCCGAGGCGTTTCGTCAAAGGATTGTTCCGCCTCAATGAGTTCGTCGCCGCTCATCGCCTGGCTGGCCAGGGCGTTCAAGGCACCGAGAAATCCGGCCCACTCTTCGGCATGCTTGGCGAGCTGCTTGCAGACGCGTTTTCTCTCGCGAACAACCTCTTGCCAGCTGCTATCGTCGGATGTCGCCTTGCGGACGCGAAACCCCTGAGCCAGCAGGTGGGTGCGCACGTCCAGCACGGGGGATACGGGCCGGGAAGCGCTGCGCTGCCCGGCCGTCGGCAGCATCTCTAGGCGGCCGTGAGCGGTATCGGTGTATATGCAACAGTCGACTTCGCTACGTAGCACTTCCAGAAATCCGATGGCCATCAGCTTGGTGCCGCCGGTGAGGTTAAGCACCAAGGTGCGGGAGTCGTGCGTCAGTTGCGAGACGACGTCCAAGGCGAATTCTTCGAGTTTCGGGAGTTCGACGTCGGGGGCGCCATCGAAGCGATGAACCTCAATCTCGGAAGCTTCAAGGATCTCAGTGAGACGCTTGGCCTGTTCGGTCATGGAGGGGGTCACGATCAGAGCGGCCTCGTCGGGACGATCCATGAGCGTGGGGATGATATTGCCCAGTAGTTGATCGGAGACCAGCAGTATATGTAGTTGCGACATCGCGGCTCCCGCGGTAGTGCCCCTTCTGTGTTCGAAGTTTCTCTCACCGGAGAATAGGCGGCTTGTTGAAAAGCTTAGAGGGGGCGCCGGCCACTGTCACCCATCTGGACGCGGTCGCCGCCACCCGGCGATTACGGGTGAACATCAATATCGAATGTTCCGTTCGGATTTACTCCGAACACCTCCTGGACGTTGATGGCAGCCGCGTTGACATCGTCGGCTAGCCGGAATCCAACCTGAACCGTAAGCCCTCGTAGAGGACTAGGACGACGAAGAGGAAGACGCTTCGCAATCCCCTTTGAGCGGGGGCACCTCTCCGACGCTCAATGAGTCCAAGCCATCAGGGCGAACGAGGACGGCCCCAAGGAGCTTCGTGAGCCGGACTGGCATCTGCTGGATCGCTTTTCGCGCACCACCGACCGCTGTGAGCGCATTGTCTACCCGAACTCCATACCGCCAGGAACCCGTCCCGTCATGGTGCTGGATCCGCAGTACCGGACCAACGAGTGCTTCGCCGGCGACGGTTCGACCGCTCGCCTGATCGGCGGCATGAACGACACGTTCAACCGAGTCGAAAGCCGTACTCGAAGCCTTGAGTGGACACCGGGGTTCAGTCGCGCCGAAAGCCAGAACGGCCTCATGCGACTTGCCTACCAGTACCTTTTTCAGCTCAATCAGCCGTGGACGCCGAATCTCAACGGCGCCGAGCGCATCGTGCCCAACGAAGAGACGCAGTACGAGGTGGATATCCCGGAGACGACGATCGATCTGAAAGAACACCTCACGCTGAGCTGGCAACGCCAGGAGCAAGGCACGGCAACCGACGTGCTCATCGTTAGCGGCACGCAGCAGCAGACGGGCACATTCAGCGGTGCTTATGGTGCGGCGAAGGACATCGAGGCGGACGTGGGCCTGGAAGGCAGCCAGCCCGATGGGACGGCCAAAGCACCGGTGACGTTGCCGGCAGGCGCTACCAAGCGTTGGGATCTCGCTGACGCCGTTTCTGACGCGTATGTGGTTGAGTTCACTGCCCACGACGGCATCGATGCAGAATCGCACACGCTGGGCGTGAAACGCGGCGATGGCGTATGGCGGCCAATTGCCAAAGACCGTTGCATGGTGGACGGCCCATACAACCCGGCCTGGCTCACCCAGCCGCCGGCCCGACCCGCGGCATGTGCGCACGAGGTGCTCGCCGGATACGACAGCAACCACGGCAATCGCTGGTGGGCAGTGCTGCGCACCGACGCGGAGGTGGCACTGGTTCCGCGTTAGCGCGCAGGTGTTCACCCGGCGCTTGAAACCGGGCGTTGCGTTGCGGTCTGCCGACCGTATTGGCACTTCCCGAGGCGGGGCGCGATGCGCCCCGCCTCGTCGTTACGGACAAGACGCCATCAGGCCCGGCTCGTCTGTGTAACCGGGCCCGCCGCACGAACCCCACGGAAGGCGACAGTCGCCGCGGCGCCAATCACCAGCAGCACAGCCGCCGACGCAAATGCCGGGCCGTACGTGCCAGCCGACTCGCGCACCGCGCCGCCCACGTAAACGCCCACGGCGGCGAATATCTGGTGGACGAACCAGGCGGTGCCGAGGATCGCTCCCAGGCCGCCGGCGCCGAACCGATCCCCGATCAAACCGGTCTTCAGCGGAATGATGGGAATCGAGGCAGCACCGTAGACCAGCGCGAAGACGTAGAGCTGCCAGATCTCGTGGGCACCGGCAAGCCAGGCCAGCGCGCCCGCCCGAACCACGTACAGACCGATCAGCGGGGCTTTCTTGCCGGACCGGGGAGCGAGCTGTCCCAGCACCCACATGCTCACGGCGCTGGCGCCGGCGGCGATTCCCAGAAGGGTGCCGCCCAGGGCCTTGCTGCCGCCGAGATCGACGGCGAAGCCGGGCAGGTGTATAGCCACCATATACAGGGAGTAACCGCAGGTCACGAAACCGAGGGTGGCGCACCAGAAGTCCAGTGACTGCATGGCCTCGCCGAAGGAGGCACTAGTGCCCTTGGCGCCGTCGGCGGTGTGTCCGCCCCCGTCGGGTGTCTGACCCACGTCACCGGGGTCGTTCCGCACACCGACGATTACGGCAGGGACCACGACGACCAGCATGGCGGCGCCGAGCACCGCGAACGCAGTTTCGGTACCGCCCACGAAGATGAGCCATCCGGCCAGGGGCAGGAGCAGGAGCTGGCCGATGTTGATGCCCATGGAGCTTCGCGCGAGCATCTTCGCACGCCCGGCGACGTACCAGCGCGACACCAGGACCGCGTTGGCCATGGAGCCGCAGCCGGCGAATCCCACGGCGGTCAGCACGCCATAGTAGAGAAAGAACTGCCAGCGATATTCGATGGTCGCCGACAGCAGGAATGCCACGCCCATCAACGCGGCGGAGGCGGCGATGACCGGGCGCGGCCCGATACGGTCCACCAGCCGGCCGAGAAAGGGCTGAAGAACGCCCCACACGAGCATGTTCACCGAAACGGCGATGCTCAGCGTCGACAGTGGCCAGCCGTGAGCGTCGTGCAGTGGCGCGAAGAACTGCCCGGCGGAGAGGTTCAGCCCGAACGCCCCCATCAGTACCAGAAAGGAGATCGTCACCATCCGGGCGCCGGCAAAGTGACTTGTGGTTGTCATTTTGTAACCTCTGAATAATAGAAAGGAGGTTAGATTTGAGCAGGCGCCGGATTAACCTGTCAAATCCATATAGAGGGTTTTTGTTGCCGTTGGCACGCATGTGCTTGACCTCGAGTGCACTTGAGCACTCAAACTCGCGTTCCGCGTTACAACAGCACAGGTCGCAACTGCACGGGCTCATACCGACGAGGTTTTCATGTTCCGCTTCTTCGAGACTCTGGTGGATCCGTTCCCGGACAGCAGCCCGGGCACACCGCCGCGCGGGCTGCTCGCGTTCGTCTACCACTACACCCGGCCCGTGCTGCCGTGGCTCGTGCTCATGTCCGTGCTGACGGCGGCGATCTCCGTCGTCGAGCTCACGTTCCTGAGCTTCCTGGGCTCACTGGTGGACTGGCTGCAGGCGAGCGAGCGGGCGACATTCTTCGCCGAGCATGGCTGGACGCTGGCGGGCATGGCCGCGCTCGTGGTGGTGGGGTTCCCCGTGCTGGTGCTGCTGCAGTCGCTGGTGATTCACCAGAGTATTTTCGGCAACTATCCGATGATCGTGCGCTGGCTGGCACACCGCTATCTGCTGCGCCAGAGCATGGCGTTCTTCCAGGACGAGTTCGCCGGGCGCGTCTCGCAGAAGGTGATGCAGACGGCGTTGGCCATCCGCGAAACCGTCATGAAGCTCATGGACGTTTTCGTCTACATCGTCGTGTACTTCACCGGGGCCATGTTCCTGGTGGGGCGGGCCGATGCCTGGCTCATGGTGCCGTTGGTGCTCTGGCTGGTGGCGTATGCCGCCATCATGGTCGCGTTCGTGCCACGCCTGCGTCGGGTGTCCATGGCGCAGGCTGACGCGCGCGCGAGCATGACCGGACGGGTGGTGGACAGCTACACCAACATCCAGACCGTAAAGCTGTTCGCCCATACGCTGCGGGAGCAGAACTACGCGCGCGAGGCCATGAGCGGCTTCATGCAGACGGTTTACCGCCAGATGCGCCTTGTGACGCTGCTGACGCTGTGCCTGCAGACCAGCAACGCGCTGCTGCTCGCCGGTATCGCCGGCATCGCCGTTTACGCCTGGCAGCAGGCGACGATCGGAATGGGCGCCATCGCGGTGGCGATCACCCTGGTGCTGCGGATCCGCTCCATGTCCGACTGGATCCTGTGGGAGGTGGCCGGTCTGTTCGAGCACCTGGGCACGGTGCAGGACGGCATCAACACCATCGCCCGGGAGCCGGCCGTGCAGGACCGTGCCGACGCCCCCGAGCTCACCGTCACGCGGGGAGAGATCCGCTTCGAGCGGGTACGCTTCGGTTATGGTCGGCCGACGCCGGTCATCGACGATCTCTCCCTCGCTGTGCGCTCCGGGGAACGTGTGGGGTTGATCGGGCGCTCCGGCGCGGGCAAGTCCACGCTGGTCAACCTGCTGCTGCGGTTCCACGATGTGGAGGGCGGCGCGATTACCATCGACGGCCAGAACATCGCCGGCGTCGCCCAGGAGTCACTGCGCCGGCATATCGGCATGGTCACCCAGGACACTTCGCTGCTGCATCGCTCCATCCGCGACAACATCCGCTATGGCCGGCCCGAGGCGACGGACGAGGAAGTCGTCGAGGCGGCCCGCCGGGCTCATGCCGACGGATTCATCCGCGATCTCACGGACGTGCACGGTCGCGCGGGCTACGATGCCCACGTCGGCGAGCGCGGGGTGAAGCTCTCCGGCGGGCAGCGTCAGCGCATCGCCATTGCCCGCATTCTCCTCCAGGACGCCCCCATTCTCATTCTCGACGAGGCCACCTCGGCGCTGGATTCCGAGGTGGAGGCGGCGATCCAGGAGCAGCTCTACGACCTGATGGAAGGCAAGACCGTCATTGCCATCGCCCATCGTCTCTCGACTATCGCAGCGTTGGACCGTTTGCTGGTTATTGACGAGGGCCGGGTCGTCGAGAGCGGCACCCACGAGGCGCTCCTGAGACACGGTGGATTGTACGCCGGGCTGTGGGAACGGCAGTCGGGTGGGTTCCTGGGCGAGGACGTGGTCGCGGCGGGTTCCCGTCCGGTACCGGATGCCGGCAATCGCGGCGCATCGAGAGAAGCCGTGGCGGAACCCGGCTAGGGCCTGCTGCAACGTCGCGTGGCGGATCTGCCGCATGCCTCCCACCGCGCGTGGTTGTGGCCGTACGGGACATACCCGACAATCGGAGCGTCATGGAAGTTTTGTCGTCGCCCGTTACCACGCCCTGGCTCTGGGCAATCGGCGCCGTGTATGTCGTGGCGCTGGCGGCGGCGCTCGCGAAGGCGCCGTGGGGCCTGCTCTGGGCGCGCTCCCGGGCGCAGCACCTGAGCTATGGCTGCGCGCTGGCGCTCATGCTCCTGTGGTGGCTGCGCGGCGGACTTCCGGACGGGCCGGACGTCCACTTCCTCGGCGTCACCGCGGCGACGATGATGCTCGGCTGGCCGCTCGCGGTGCTCGCCGTTTTCGTGGCCGTGCTCGGCGCCGTGGTCATGGGACTGGAAACCTGGCCCATGGGCCTGGTGGAAGGCCTGCTGCTCGGTGTCGTGCCGGCGCTGATCAGCCACGCCAACGTGCGTATACTCGCCGCGCGGCTGCCGGCCAATCCGTTCGTCTACATGCTCGGCGGCGCCTTCTTCGGCGGGGTGCTCGCGGGGGGCGTGGGGCGGAGCGCCCTGGGTGCGGTGCTCGCGCTGGGCGGGACGCCGCAGGCGGTGGCCGCGCTGGACCAATGGGGGACCGTGATCCTGCTCACCGCGCTGCCGGAAGGCGTCATCAACGGCATGGTGATCTCGCCGCTGGTGGTGTATCGGCCGGAGTGGCTGGCGACGTTCGACCGCGAACGCTACCTGGGCGAGTAGCCAGAGCGAAGCCGGCGGGGTGTCAGCCGTGACCGGCACCCCGCCCGATACGCCAGAACGCGTTACCGCCGTCGGCGGGCGGCGGTGGCGCTGGGACCGCGACCCGTCGTGATCGCCCCCGCCGCCCAGAGCAGCAGCGAGAGCGCCGCCAGCGCCGGAATACCGGTAGCCGGCACGGCGGTTGGCGCGGTGTCTGCCGCGTTGCGCAGGGTGAATCGAGCCGGGGCACTCGCGCCCGCCACTTCGGCGGTGACGACGACTTCCCCCCTGCCTTGCCCGGCGGTGGCGTAGACCGCCGCACGCCCCTTGGTGTCGGTGGTGACCGCCACCGTGGTGACTCCTGCGGCCTGTGCGTTTGCCGTGCTGATCAGTCCCAGCGTGAATCCGGACCCGGCGTGGCGCGGGCGCTGCGAGAGCGTGGCGTCCCCGGAGACTACCCGGAAGGTCACGGTGACGCCGCCTAGCGGCTGTCCCTCGGTGTCGAGTACCCGCACCGTGAGCGGTGTCCGGAAGGCCTCGCCGGGTGGGGCGTTCTGCCGGTCGCCGCCGGTGACTTCCACGCGTTCGGGGTGGCTGGGCATGAACGTCACAGCCACCTGGCAATCCCCCGTGATGGGGCCGGTGGTATAGCGGTCGCCGGTCTGGGTGCCCATCGGGCAGTCACCGCCAAAATTCGCGTTGTAGCCACGCTCGGGAGTGACGGTGAACGACGTCGTCGCGCCGTGGGCGGCGTCGCGTCGATCGGGCGTGACCGTGCCGTTGGGTCCCGCGGAGGCGGTGACCGTATGCATGATCGTCGTGAAGGCCGCCTCCACGGCGCAGTCCTTCGTGATGTTCGCGGCCGTCCAGGTGCCGTCGCCATTGGCGACCGGGTCACAGGTATCGCCGCCGACGGCGACCAGTTGCCACCCGGTGTCCGGCACTACGTCGAAGGTGGCGGCCCCGCCGTGGACGACTTTCTGCTGCGCCGGCGTGATGCTGCCGTTTCCGGACACGGCGGCGGTCACGCCGTGGACGTCGATGTTGCGCATCCGTGCGGTTGCGGCGTCCGCGCCATTGAGCGCGACCGTGACGGCGAAGGGGCCGGCGTTCCCGCTGGCCACAGCGCCGGGCGTGGCGGCCTGACCGGCGCCATCGAGGGTCAGCGCGTAAGGGTTCCCGGGCGCCCCGCCGAAGG
The DNA here is from genome assembly GCF_051195215.1 of Arhodomonas sp. AD133. Classification (NCBI taxonomy): domain Bacteria; kingdom Pseudomonadati; phylum Pseudomonadota; class Gammaproteobacteria; order Chromatiales; family Ectothiorhodospiraceae; genus Arhodomonas; species Arhodomonas sp. AD133. Next base: position 22,182 of record NZ_JBNAZM010000004.1, read on the forward strand.
TGGCGGTGGCACCGGATGTCGGGTAGCGGACCAATGCGCTGCCGCCGGCTAGCGGGTAGCGTTCGGGGTGGTCGAATCCGGTATCGGTGCGGGCGGCGACGGTCACGCCGATGGGGGCGTAGGCGCTGCCCAGCGCTGCCTGTTGCGCGTCCGGGTCCAGGGACACGACGAAGCCGGGGCTCTGATGGGCGCCCAGGTCGATGTAGCCGTCCACCCGTCTCGGATTCCCGGACACATCGGTAGTGACGTCTTCGGCGGCCCCGCCGGTGCGGTAAGGCGCGGGCGTGCCGGCGAAGACGGCTGCCGAGCCGGGGCGCAGGCGGACGTCGCCGCCGGCTTCGTCGGCGAAGGGCGAAACGGGGGTAATGATGTTGCCACCGCCATCATTGCCGGTGCGATCCATCCCCCAGTGCCAGCTCCCCGGATCGCCTTCCAGCAACGAATGGCGGACGTTCAGCGTGCTGCCGGCGGCGTAGAGGTTGTCCGGGCTGCCGCTGCCCCGACGGTTACCCCGCACGATCGTGTTGGTCACGGACACCGTGCCGCCGTTTGCGATGTGGATGCCACCGCCGTGACCACCCGATACGGAATTGGCCGTTATCGTCGCGTTCACGACGGCGGGTGAGCCGGCCTGGGTGTGGATGCCGCCGCCGTCGTCCCTGGCTGCATTACCGGTGATCGCGACGTTGCTCAGGGGCAGAGCGCTCGAGGCGAGATACAGGCCGCCGCCGGCATCCCGCGGGATACGGTGACCGTCGACGCTGACGGCGCCGGAGCCGTTGGCCTGTCCGCCGGTGATGCGCACCCCGTCCAGGCGGGCGCCGCCGAGGTCTCCGGCGGCGACGATCACATGGTAGGCATTGTCGCTGTCCTCGCCCCGGGTGCCGAGATCGCCGCTGAGTGTCGTGGTCGCGGGCAGACCGACGCTGACGTCGTCACCCGGATTGAAACCACCGCGAATGCGAACGTTGGGGACCAGCACGAAGGCGTTGTCCCGTGCATTAGTGGGATTGCCGTCCGTGGTCGAGTCCGCCGCCCGGTAATGTGGCTCGTAGCGGCTTGCGGCGACGTGAATCCGCAGGGGGTTGCTACGGTCCCAGCCCTCGCCGCTGTCGTGCCGAGCACGGGCCCAGCGCAGGGCGTCGGCCAGCTCGGGGATGGCCTCGGACCAGCTCCCGCCGCCCTGGGTCGTGCTGTTCACGTTCTCGTCCACGTAAAGGATGTTGTCGGTGTCCGGGGCGACCAGCCCTGGGAGCGGGTCTTGCGGGGTATCCGTCAGGGTGGGAAAGGAACCGGCCTCGATGATCCGCCAGGTGGCCGGGAAGTCCCAGCCGGAGAAGGTCGCCGCCCGTCTCATGGCCGCGGTTTCGATCCCCATGACCGGGGCACCGCCGGATGAGGTTGCCAGGCCGCTGGTCCCGGTGTTCCAGAAGCTGGTGCCGTCGTACTGTGCGAAGCTGTCATGCGATCCGATCAGGCCACCGGTATCGGTGTCGCCGTTGACATGCCCGGTGCTGTAGGTGCGCTGGAGCGCACCGTCGTTGGCGCCGGCGAGGCCGCCGACGTATCGCTCACCGCTCACGTCGCCGGTGCTATAGGCATTCCTGACAGCGGCACGGTCGATCGTGGATCCGGACGCGTGACTCGTGGTGCGCCCGATCAGTCCACCAACATAGTTGGAGCCGCTCACGGAGGCGGTACTGAAGCTCCGCTCGAGCGCCCCTCTGTCCAGATGGCCGACGAGTCCACCGGCGTAACCGTCTGCGGTGTTGATGGTCCCGGAAGCCCACGCCTGCGAGACCAAAGCACCGGTGCCGGCGATGGTCCCGGCCAGAGCGCCGGCCCTCGATCGCGCAGTCAGCGTGGCACTCGCTATACCGACATCCGTGATCTCGCCGGAGACCGCCCCGAACAAGCCGGCGTGGTCGCGAGAGGGTCGGTCGATGACGAGTCCGGAGATGACATGGCCGTTGCCGTCGAAGACGCCGGCGAATGCGGACGTCCCGCTATCACCGATGGGCCGCCACCCGGCGTCCCCCCACTGGGCGTATCCGGCGCCGCCTGGCGCCAGGTACGCGGCCAGATCGATATCGTTCACCAGCCGGAAATGCCGGCCGGCGTGGGCGTTGCCCACGTAGGTCCGCACATGGTTCAGCTGCTCCGGCGTGGCGATGCGCCAGGGGTCCGCTGCCGAGCCGTCGCCACCGGCAAAGCCTTTCTCGATGGTGTACGTTGCCGTGCGCACACCGGAGGCGTTGCCCGCCGCGTCCACGGCAATGGCGTTCAGTGTCGTGGAGTCCGTAATGGTGATGGGGCTGGAATACAGCGTGCTCGACGACGTAGGGGCCGTGCCGTCCAGGGTGTAATACAGGCTCGTGCCGCTTTCACCGCTGAGCGTCACGGACTGGTCGCTGCTGTAGATGCCACCGGGCAAATCGACGGTCGGCTTCGCCGGCGCCGTCTTGTCGATGGTGTACGTCTCGCTCAGCACTTCGGATTGGTTGCCCGCGGTATCGACGGCAATCGCCTTTACCGTCGTGGTGGCGGTGACCGTAATGGGGCCGGTATAGGCGTTGCTGGCGGGCGAGGGCGCGGTTCCGTCCCGGGTGAAGTACAGGGACGCGCCGGCTTCGCCGGTAAGCGTGACGGTCTGGTCGGCGTTGTACAGCCCGCCAAGCGGATCGGCGGCCGGGGCCGCCGGGGCGGCCCAGTCCAGGCCGTCATCGTAGGTAATGGCTTTCAGGGCGGGGTAACGGCCGTCCACCCAGCTCCATACGGTGTCGTCCCAGCCAGCCGCATCGTAAATGGCACGATCGGCCATCGCCCCGGTCGCCTCGCCCGTGCCACCGGCACTGGTGGTGTATCCCGAGGCGGTGGTGTCCCAGAACGAGCGGGCAACGGCGCCCGGAGAGGCATCGTTACGGCCGATGAGACCGCCCCGGTCGCCCTTGACTTCGTTGCCTTTCACGAACCCCGCCGAATAGGACTCGGTGACCGTCGCCCCGCTGGCGTTGGTACCGATCAGACCACCGACGCGTGGCTGAGTGGCCGTTACATCGCCGACGGCATACGACTGGATAACCCCGCCGCCATTGATGCCCACCAGGCCACCGACATCGTAGGAGGCGTCGACGGTGCCCGTCGCGAAGGACTGGCTCACGGTCCCCGCGATGATTTCCGCCACCAGTCCGCCGGCGGTCAGGCTGCCGGTGACGCGCCCGGTGGCATAGGATCGGGTGACGCTGCCCTCGACGACTCGGCCCACCAGTCCTCCGGCGGTGTCGCCGCCGGTAACGGCCCCGGTGGCATGGGAATCGATAACGTGACCGGCGGTGGCATTGGCGCCCAGCTGACCGACCAGGCCGCCGCCATGACTTTCGAAATCGGATACCCGGAGATCCGCCGAGGACGTTTCGATGGTCCCCAGGCTCTCGCCTGCCAGGCCGCCGACACTCCCCCTGCCGGCGACGGACCCGGATACGAAGACGTTGCGAAGGCTGCCACCGGCCTCCACCCTGCCCACGAGGCTGCCGACGTAGTACGCGGAACTGGCGTTCACGGCCACCGAGGCCAGAGTGAGGTTCTCGATCGCGCCGGTCGACCGCGCGAACAGGCCGACGAACTGGCGCGGAATGGGGCCGGGATCGGGGGCGATCTGCAGGCCACCGATGGCGTGCCCCCGGCCGTCGAAGTGGCCGCCGAATGCGTTGGTATCGTCCCCCAGCGGACCCCAGTCCGAATACGACGACAGATCGATGTCGCTGCCCAGCGCGAAGTGAACGTCCGCATCGTTGAGGAAATTGCCCACTTCGACCAGTTGCGCGGCGCTGGTGATGACGTAGGGGGGCGGCGCTGGTGCCCGAGCCGGATCCCGAGTAGACGGCCGCGTTGGCGGTGACGCTCAGCCCCAACGCGATGATCGATGCGAATTTTCCGAAATTCATCGTTGTTACCGGTTGTGTTGTTCTTGGCTTCTCAGCGGTTCATGCGGAAGAACGCGGTGACCACCGCGACCTGGTCTTCGTCCCGCGCCGTCGCCGTGTTCTCGCCGAACGCAACCCGCTCGTCCACGCTCCAGGCGGCGCTGGCGGTGGTGGTGCGAGCGGCCTGGACATCTTCGCGAAAACGGCCGAAGCGGGCGTCCGTGGCACCGTCGAGGCGGGCATCGAGGAAGCGCGCCAGCGCCGGTGTGAGATTCCGTAGCACCATGACGTTGCGCTGCCGGATGACGTAGGTGCCGGCGCTGGCCCCGGGGTCGGCCCAGGCCACCGAATCGAAGCAGACCTGCACGGACTGGGGGATGCCGTTGGAGTCCTCGTAGACGTAACGATCGTTGTGACCCTCCGCCCGCCCCTGGGGCAGCCGGATGCCGGCGGCGAGAAAGGTGTCGAGCAGGGCGTTGCCCTGGTTGCAAAGCCTGCTGCCGTCGCCGTTGATGCGGCCGGACGGGTTGGCGGCATGGTCGCCGGGCACGATGCCGGTGCCGGCGGTGTAGGCGTCATAGGCCACCTGCCAGCCTTGCACGAAGGTCGAGGCAATGCGCTGGTAGGTGGCATTGCGATGAAGATCCCGCCCGATGGTGACCGCGGCGATGATGATCCCGATCACCGCGAGCACCACCGCCATCTCCACGAGGGTGAAGCCACCGGTTCGTCCCGTACCCCGGGCTGGGCGCGGCGGCGTCGGATCAAAGGCCGCGGGCATCGGCGTCTTTGGCATTGCTTTCGGTCTCGTCGGCGAGATTGGCGGATTCGGTGACCAGCGGCGCGACCTCGTCGACGCGCAGCCCCGCCTCCACGGAGCCGGCGATGGCCACACCCAGGCTGGCCGCGGCGGTGATCGTGGCGCTGGTGTTGGCGACGATGGAGGCGGCCCCCGCGGCGATGATGGGCGAGAGCGCGCCGTAGGAGCCGATGGCCTGGGCGACTGCCAGGGCGGTCTCACCCACGGCGCTGGCGAGGCCGCCGGTGGCCGAGGCGAGACCGGCGGTGGCCGACAGCACGCCGGCCTCGGCGAGCACCAGCTGGGCGACCAGCACCTCCTGGTAGTTGTCCAGGGCGATGGCCATGAAGCGCGCGCCGATGCCGGCATTGAAATGGGTATGGCCGATGGCCCCGAGCGCCTCGCCGCAGCCGAGGTAGCCGAAGATCGCCGGGAAGGCCGCCGCGGTGACGCGGTCGTCATAGTCCGCCGCGCGTGCCCGCGCGGGCGTGTCGAATGCAGGGGCCGCGGCACTCTGGTTGCCGTCGAACGCGCGGCCGTCGCCGTCGGCGTCGCCGCTGCCGGGGGCGGCCAGCGCATAGGCCATGGCGCGCCGTTCACCGTCGTCGAGCACGTGCAGCCGCCCGGCATCGTCGCCCGCCTGTCTCCCGGCGTCGTTGAGCGCGTAGCAGACGTCCAGGAGGTTGGCGGTGCCGCCGTCGAGCAACTGCTCGTCGGCGCCGCGGTTACGGGTGGCGACGAGCGGCGCATACCGGTCGGCACGTACCGCCAGGTCCAGCCCGGCGGCGGCGTCCCGGTAAACGCCATAGCGCAGCCGGCCGGCGGCGGCGTCCGGCAGGCCAAGGGTTCGCCAGGGGAGGAAGCCTTTCTGTCGCCCGCCGCCGCAGTCCTCCACACCGTCGTCGTCGCTCGCCGGGCATGGCAGGCGGTGCTCGGCGTACAGGAATCCGAGCAGCGCCTGCTCCGCGCTCACCATCCGGTCGCGTTGGGCGTCCGCCACCCGCGTGGCATCGGCAGCGGCCCAGTAGCTCACCAGACCGACGCTGAGCAGACCCAGAACCGCCAGGGCGATGCTGAGCTCGATCAGGGAGTAGCCCACTTGCCTGCGCGTGCTCATGGCCGCAACCCTGTCTGGTCGGTGCCGACGGCGGTGTCGATGCGCCGGTCGCGGGTGATGCGTACACGCTGGTGGTAAGGCCGGGCGTTGTCGTAACGGGTTTCCGCCCTGTCCAGAGCGGCGTTGGCGAGTCCCAGCTTGGTGCCGGCGACGGCGAGCGAGCCCACCGCGGCGGTGATGCTGGCCACGGCACCGGCGATGCTCGCGCTGCTCACGCCCTTGGTGAGCGCGGTGAGCGCGATGGCACTGGCAGTGCTGCCGATGGCGTTGGCGAGATCGAGGCTCGCCAGGGCGACGGCGGCCTCGGCCATGGCGACGTTGGTCTTGCGCACGTCGTAGGCGAATGCGCGGAAACGCTCGTAGAGCGCGGCCACGCGTTCCAGGTCGTAGGCCGCATAGGCGGCACGGGCGCTGCCGCGGGCACGCGGAAGTCGCGCCACGCAGCCGAGCCGGCCGGCGAGCGCGCCGGCGCCGGCGGCGATGACGATGTCGTCACCGGCACTGTGGTCGCCGGGAAGGGGAAACGTGCCGTCGTCGAACCCGAAGCGGCGATCGCCACCGGGGTGAGCGAGGACGTATGCGGCAGCGGTGCGCTGTGCACCGGTGCCGACGTGCAGGCCGGCACCGGAGGTGGCGCGAAGCACTCGCCGGCAGAGATCCAGACCATTGTGGACGTCGCTGTCGCTGCCCGGGGGCAGATGTGGCTGATAGCGTTGAGGCGTGGCGACGGCGAGATCGGCCTGGCCGCCACGGTGGACGGCGTAGCGCACGGGAGAGGCCGGCCGGGAGATGCCCAGCGTGGCCCAGGGCAGTGTGCCGCGGTCGCCCGCGCTGCAGTCCTCGTGGCCATCACCGTCGGCGTCGGGGCAGGGCAGGCGCAGTTGCTGGCGGGCGAACCCCTCCAGGGCTTCCTGCTCCCCCCGCAACACGGCAGTGCGGTTCGCTGGCCCGTCTCCGATATCCAGGGCCAGGGGCACCAGCCGCCAGGCCACCAGCCCCAGGGCGCCGGCGACGGCCAGCGCGACCGCCAGCTCCACCAGCGAGAATCCGCGGCTGATTCGTGTCATTGCGTGCCTCCCTTGCGGTCCGCGGCGCGAAGTGCTTCGTCGGTCTTGTCCCACACCACGATGGCGTTGGCGTCGTCGCCGCTGTAGCTCACGTCGGCGAGGGCGTCGCGGGCCTGCTCCGCGCGGGTGACGGCTTCGCGGGCTTCGGCGAGCTGGTGTTCGGCGACTGCGACTTCCTGGCCGCGCACCCACCAGTCCTCGAGGGCGTCGGCGTAGTTGTCGATGAGCATCTTGATGACGCCGCGGCCGTCATGGGTCTCGTAGGACCAGTGACAGTTGCCCTGGTCGTCCTCGTCGCAGCGCCAGTAGTGCATCCGGGCGGCGTCGATGGCGTCCTGGCGGGCGTCGGCATAGTCGCTTTCGGCGGCCTCGGTGGCGGCCACGGCGTCTTCCACCGCCTGGACCTTGGCGTCCAGGTCGGGCTGAATGTCGTCGAGCTGGTCCTCCAGGCGCCGTCTGGCGTCGACCAGGTCGTCGCGGCGCGCTTTGAGGTCGTCGCGCCGGTCCGGGTCGTCCTCCTCGGCGATGGTCTCGTCGAGCTCGTCGATCCGGGCGTCGATGTCGGCGATGGACGCACGCAGCTTGTCGGCCTGCTCGTCGTTGCTGGTGTTGACGTTGTCCTCCAGCGTCGCCAGGGCGGCCTCCAGCTCGGCGCGTCTGTCGGGATCGTCCTCGTTGGCGATCTCTTCGCGGAGCTCCTCCCTGGCTCGGTCCATGGCGCCATCGAGCTCGTCGGGATCGGCGTCGTCGTTCTCGGAGCTGGCGTCGAGGGCGTTTTCGAATGCTTCCTTGGCTTCTTCCTCCGCCGTGTACGCTTTCTGGAGGTCCCGCGCGGTGGTACGCACGTCGTCCAGGTAGGGATCCAGGTGGTCCAGTGGGTAGTCGGAGTAGTCGGATTTCTCGTTGCGCTCTTCCACCAGCATGCGTGCACCGTCGTAAAGACCGGCGCGGGCCTGGCGCAGGTCGGCGAGGGAGTCGGCTTCCTCGTCCCGGGCGTCCTGCAGGTTCTCTTCGGCCTCGTCGCGCTGCTCAACGGCCTTCTCGTAGCCGTCCTGGGCGGTTTCGCGCAGTTCGGAGAGATCGATGCTGCCGCCTGTCTCGTCGATGGACGTGCCCGCGAGAATGGCCGCGCTCAGCGTCGTCGCCGTGGCCGCCGCGTGAAAGGCGATGGCGGTGACGTTGGCAGAGACGGCGACGCTGGCCGCTGCCACGGCGACGGCGGCCGCGGCAGTCCATGCGGCGGCGTGGGGGATCTCGGCGCAGCCGACGATGACCACGCAACTGCCGATGGCGGCGGCGAGCGCGCTGCTCGCCAGTCCGAGCTCGGTGCTCGCCGTGCTGAGCAGGGTGATGGAATCGGCGAGTTTCTTGATCTGGATACCCACGCGCACGCCGTTCGCGGCGGTGGCAACGCTGGCGCTGGCGGTGAGCCATTTGAGCTGGCTGTCCACCTCGTGGACGACACTCTGGGCGAGGGCTACCGAGTCCAGGGACAAGGCCAGGCCCGGGCAATTGAGCGCTGTGGAGAGATTGGCGTGACCGCGGGCGAGTACGCGATCGTCGTAGTCGGCGCCGGTGCCGCGCTGCGGGGATTCGACGGTGGTGCCGCCGGCTGCGTTGGCGGCGTCGAACGGATCGCCATCGCCGTCGGCATCCACGACCCCCGGATCGACGACGGCGTAGGCGAAGGGGCCGCCGCCACCCGCGATCTCGGGGCCGCCGGCGGACGCGCTCGTGCCCAGCATCACGCAGAAATCGACGCTGCCCACGTTGTCGAGGGCATGGAATTCGCCCGCACCGGCGTCCGCATCGTCGATCAGCCCGTCTCCGGTGATCTGCCTGAACTCGGCGGTGCCGAGCTTGCCTGGCCGGAATGCGTTCGCGCTGACGGCGAGATCCCTGCCGGTGCGGTCGATGACGTAGTCGAGCTGGGCGATACGCGCACGCAGCGCCGGGTCGGCAACGCGCAGCGTGCGCCAGGGCAGGCTGCCGCGTTCGCCACCGGCGCCGCAGTCCTCCAGCCCGTCATCGTCGGTGTCCGGGCAGGGCAGGCGGTAGTGCGCGGCGGCGAATCCCGCCACGGCGGCGTCGGCGTGACGCAGTGCGGCGATCTGGTCGGTCGCCGCGTTCGTGGCGTGACGGACGTGCAGCCAGAGAAAGCCGGCGATGAGCGTGCCGCCCAGGAGCAGAGTGACGAGCAGCGCTTCCAGCAGGCCGAAGCCGCGTTGGTGCTGCCGCGAAAGGCTCGATCGACCGCGCATGGTCAGGCGCCTCCCGTGCTGATGGCCAGCGACTGGCGGATGAGGTCGTAGATCGGCACCAGCAGGCCGAGCACGAGCACGAAGAACACCGCCCCGGCGACGAGGATGATCGCGGGCTTGATCACCTCGGCGAGGGAGCGCACGAGCACGTCCAGGCGCTTGCGGTATTCCCCGGAGAGGTGGCGGAGCTGCTCCTCCATGGAGCCGCTTTCCTCGCCGACGCTGATCATCCGCACCGCCATGGCGGGGAAGCCGCCGACCCGGCGCATGGCGGCGGCGACGCGCTCGCCCCGGAGCACGGCGTCACGGACCCGGGCCAGGCGGGCACGGTAGTGGAGGTCGCCGGTGGCGCGGGTGAGCACGTCGAGGCTGCTGGCGAGATCCAGCCCGGAGCGCACGAGGATGGCGAGATGCTCGGTGAGACTCGCCATGCCGGAGGCGGTGACCAGTGCCCGCACCACCGGCAGACGATGAGCGGCCTCGTGAAATGCCTGGCGCGCCGGTATGTGGTAGCGCAGCAGCCAGCGCCCGCCGACGGTCACGCCCGCAAGGATCGCGGCGGCCACCGGCAGGTGGCCGGCGACCGCGCCGGAGAGCGCGATGAGGCCGCGGGTGATTGCCGGCAGCTCGGCGTCGAGCTGGCGGAAGAGCTCCGCCATGGTGGGCACGACGTAGGTGATCCAGAACGCGGCCACGGCGAAAATGGCCGAGAACACGAACAGCGGATAGATCAGCGCGGTGCGGATGTCGCGGCGGATGTTCATCATCCGCTCGGTGTGCTCGGCGCCCTCGATGAGCATGCGCTCGAGGTTGCCGGAGCGGTCGCCGATGGCGACCAGGTTGCGCACGGTCTCCGGGAATATGTCCGGCCGCCGGGCGAACGCCTCGGTGACGGACACGCCGGCATCCAGATCGTCATGGAGCTGGCGGGCGATGTGGGCGATGCCGGCAGCGCCGGCAGTACGCCCTTCCTGAATGATGGTCCGCAGCGCCTCCAGGGCCGGCACGCCGGCGCGCAGCATTACGCCGAGATCCCGCAGAAAACCGGCGAGCTCCTCGGGGCGGACGTCGCGGCGGAAGAGGCGGGCGACGAGGGCGTAGGCCCCCGTCAGTGGTCCCGGCAGGGGCCACAGGGTCACCACCGTGGCGTCGTATTCCCGCTCCAGCCGGACCCGTACCGAGAAGTCCCGCTCCACGGCGAGGCGGTAGAAGCCGGTACGCAGCCGGCCGTGGGGCATGAGAATGCGGTAGTAGTAAGTCTTCAGCCGGCTCACGGTCACGGCGCCCCCACCGCGCGGTGGACTTCGCCGACCGTGGTCTCGCCGGCACGGACTCGTTGGCGGGCGACGGCGTGGATGGAGCGCATGCCGCTTGCCTCGGCGATGTGCCGTAGCTCGCCGCGCGGGCAGTCCACGGCGATGGCGTCGGCGACGGCCCGGTCCGGGAGCAACAGCTCGTAGACCGGCAGCCGGCCGAGAAAGCCGCTGCCGCGGCAGTGCCGGCAGCCGGCACCTTCGTATACCGGCTCGCCGGGGGCGAGCCGCAGCCACTCGCGTTCGGCCGGTGCGGGGGTGACGGCCGTGCGGCAGTGGGGGCACACACGGCGGACCAGGCGCTGGTTGACCACGCCGATCAGGTTCTCGGCGACGGTCTCCACGTCCAGGCCCAGTAGCTTCAGGCGCGGCACCACGCCGAAGATGCTGCCCACGTGCAGCGTCGAGAGCACCAGGTGACCGGTGGAGGCGGCGTCCAGGGCCGCACGGGCGGTTTCGGCGTCGCGGATCTCACCGACCAGGATCACGTCCGGGTCGTGGCGGAGGAAGTAGCGCAGGGCGTTGGAGAAGCCATAACCGGCGCGCTCGTTGACCTCCGTCTGTCCAACGGCGGGCACCCGGTACTCCACCGGATCCTCGACGGTGAGCACGTTGCGCTCGATCAGCGCCTGCATGCGCAGGGCGGCGTGCAGGGTGGTGCTCTTGCCGGATCCGGTGGGGCCGGTGAGCAGAACCAACCCGTGGGGGCGGGCGAACAGGCGCGCGAAGGTGGCTACGTCGTCGCCGTGGAAGCCCAGATCCTCGAGCTTGTCCAGGTCGCTGCGCTCGGGCAGCAGGCGTAACACCATGCGCTCGCCGTGCTCGGCGATGAGCGAGGACACCCGCACGGTGAACGGCTGGTCGAGCACTTCGCGGTTGAAGCTGCCGTCCTGGGGCAGACGCTGCTCGGCGACGTCCATTTCCGCGTACAGCTTGATGAAGCCGTTGAGCCGGTCGAGGGCCGGGGAGAGCGCGAACATGGGCCGCAGCACCCCGTCGATGCGAAAAAGCACGTGGCGGCTGTCGCGGGTCGGCGCCAGGTGGATGTCGGTGGCGCGCTCGCGCACCGCGAGGTTGAGGATGTGTTCGAGCAGACGCTCGGGGCTGTGGACCCGGTCCACGTCCTGCTCCAGCAGCCGGAGCTCACGCTGGATGACCGCCTCCGGCGGGTGCTCGGCGAAGTAGTAGTGCTGCCGGATTGCCTGGGTGACCCGCGTGAACTCGCCCTGCAGGCAACGCACCCGCCAGCCGGTGCGGCGGCGGACCACCTCGGCCACGGCATCGGGCGCGCTGTCGCCGAGCACCACCGTCAGGGTGTCGTCGTCGAGGCGCAGTGGCAGAAACCCCTGCGCCAGACACAGCGCCTGGTTGAACGGTCGCGTCGCCTCGATATCGGGCTCGGGCAGCGTGTCCAGGCTGACGAACGTCACCGCCTCGCCGTGTTGTTCGGCGAGGGCGAGGGCCACGTCCTTCTGCGTGGCGAGGCCGTGGTTGACCAGCAGGTTGCCGAGGCGACCGCCCTCGACGGCCTGCTTCTGCAACACGTAGTCGAGCTCGGCCGGGCCGATGACGCCCTTGTGGAGCAGGCGTTCGCCGACACGCATTGGCGTGTCTCCCGCTCCGGGTGTGCTGCCGGCATCCGCGTCGGGCTGTCGGCGTGGGTTCGTGAATTCGAGCATGTTGGCTTGGCTCCGCATCCTCATTCACTGCGCGTTCAGCGCGCCCGTGGGGTCACTCCCGGAGTCGGCGAAGGCCGTCCCGCAGGGCGTCGGCGTCCTTGGCGTGATGCCGGGCGCGCGCCAGCACACGCCGGGCCGCCGCGGGGCGTCCGGCGGTCAGGTGAATGCCGGCGAGGTTGATGGCGGCTTCGACGTCGCCGGGAAGGCGGCCGAGCAGCCGCTCGTAGAGGCGCCGGGCACGCTCGCGATCGCCGTGCCGGAGGGCGTACCAGCCGGTCAGGCGAAGACGCAGCGGATGCCCGTCGGGCAGCTGCCGGCGGGCGCGGGCCAGCGTCGCCCTCGCGCCCGGCCAATCCTCATCGGCGACCTGCTTGACGAGCCTGCGGTGCAGGGCCCGGGCCGCTTCCACGGAGGTGCGGGTGTGCACGCCGCTGCGGCCTTCTCCGGTGGCGGTCGCCGCAGCGCCCGTATCCGCGCCATCCGGCGTTTGCGTGTCACGGGGCGGCGCCGCGGACGCGGGGGCGGCCGGCAGCGGTGACGACACCACGGCCATGACGAAGGCGCCGGCGGCCACTGCCAGGCGCACCTGCCACCGATGCCGTTGGTTTCCGGTCGGCCCGCGGCGTTGCACGCTGCGGCCCGGCCGGCGGTCGAGGTCGGGGAGGGCACGGCGGATCCGGCTCATAGCACGCGTACCCGCAGCGCGATGACCAGCTCCCGGGTGGCGCTCAGCTGCCGGCGCTGGCCGAACAGCCGGCCGACCAGCGGCAGGGACGACAGGCCCGGAACGCCTTCGTCGGACTTGTTGGCGGACTGGTCGATGAGCCCGCCGATGAGTGCCAGGTCGCCATCGTTGAGGCGCAGGGTGGTGGTGAGACCCTTGAGGTTCACACTGGGGAGCGAGACCCGGGTCTCACCGCCCACGTCCACGAGCCGGAGGCTGCGCTCGTCGACCTCGGTCTGGATGGGCCGGATCAGCAGCTCCACGGAGCCGTTGTCGCGGATGAACGGCACCACGCCCACCATCACGCCGGAGAACACGGTATCCGTCTCCACGTCGGCGGTGGTGGTGGAGGCACCGCCGCCGGGCGCGGTCTCGGTGACCGAGCTGCTGGAGACGAAGCGCGAGGTGGTGCCGACGCTGAGCATCGCCGGGGTGCCGTTGCGGGCGAGGATGTTCGGGTTGGAGAGCACGGAGACGTTGCCGAAGGAATCCAGCGCCTGGAGCACCGCGCCGAAGTTGCCGTCCCGGTAGGCGACGCCCAGGCCTTTGCCGTTGCTGTCGGTGAGGCTGCGCTCGGGGATGCGCAGGATGCTCCCCGGCAGCGCGCCGCCGTCGTTCGGCAGTGTCAGCTCCGCCCCGCTCAGGCTGGTGGCGGCTGAAGTGACGACGCCGCCGAAGTTGTCCCGCAGCACGGTCCAGTCGATGCCGAACTCGAAGCCGTCGCTGAGGCGGACGTCGATGAGTTGCGCCTCGATGAACACCTGCCGCGAGAGCGTCTTCTCCAGGCGGGCCACGTAGCGGCTGGCCGCTTTCACCTTGTCCGGACGGCCCTTGACGTAGAGTGTGCCCGCCACGCGGTCCACCGAGACCACGGTCTTGCGGCTGCCTTCCCGGGCGCGTTCCTCTTCGTCGGTAGCCGCGTCGTCCTCGTCCAGGAGCATGGCGCGCAGGTTTTCCTCCACCAGGGCGTAGGGGTCGCTTTCGACGCCGCCCTTGGCGGTCAGGGACACGTCTCCGCGCAGGGCGTTGCTGCCGCCGCCCTCGCCACCCGGCGCGGCGGCGCCGAAGACGTTGCCGCCGGCGCGAAGCTGCAGGCCGCTGGCGCTGTTGAGGAAATCCAGGGCGTAGACCTTCTCCCGTGTGAGCGACACGCGCAGGGTGTTGCCCTTGCGCTCGCCGTGGACGTTGTAGAGGGCGAGGATGTGGTCGATGGCCTCGCGCACGCTCACGTCCTCCAGCGACAGCGTGGCCCGCTGGGTCAGGGCCACCACCCGCGGGTCGATGAGGAGATTGAGCGAGGAGCTGGCGCCGAGGGCCTGCAAGGCCTGGTCGATGCGTGCACCGGAGAGCGTGAGGGAGACGGTCTCCGCCTCCAGGGGATCGAAACGCGGTGCGACCGGTTCGAGCTCGGGCGGCTCGCTGCGCTGCTCCAACTTGTCGCTGAGCGCATCCATCGTGCCCGTGAGCTTGTGCGACTCGGCGGCGACCCGCGAGGCGAGCTCGCGCGGGGCGGTGTCGTCCACCCCGTCGAGGTTGTCGAGGCTTCGCGGCGGCTGGGTGGCGCAGCCGGCCAGCAGGAGCACCGATGCCGAGAGGGCGGCAGCGGTGGCGCGTTTATCGGTGAAACTCATCCTTCGACTCTCGATTCTGGGTGTTGGAATGCCGGCGACCGGTTTCACTCGCTCATCGCCCGCCGAGCCAGCCGGCGAGGGCAGTGAACCCTTCGGCGATCACGACGTCGTCGCGGTCATGGGCGCGGCCGGTGCCCGGCGCATAAGCGCAGCGCGCCGGTGCCGACGGTGCGTTCACGGAATCGAAACGGCTGCCGTCACCGTCACGGTCGCGCAGGGGGATCACCAGGAAGTACGCGACATGGCGCCGGCGGTTGCCGCCACAGTCGATCGCGCCCGCCGGGCCGCCGTCGCCGGTGAGGTGAATGCGGCCCGCGTCGAGGCCGTCGCCGGCGGCGTTGTCCAGGCCGTGGAGCAGGCGTGATACGCCGCTGCCCCCGCGCTCGGCCACCACCGCCAGGTCCGCGTCGTCGCGGCGATTCGACGCCGGCCGGCGGTAGACGCCGTATTGGGCGTGCCAGGCGTCGTCGGGCAGCGTGAGTCCCAGGCTGCGGTAGGGCACGAAACCGGTGTCGAGCTCCGCCGGGCAGTCGCCGCCGGCGGTGTCCTCCCAGCCGTCGCCGGCGGCGTCCGGGCACGGCAGGCGGGCATTGGCGAGCGCAAAGGCGCGAATGGCGTCGCGCACGTGCTCGCCGCGAACCACGGCGGTCTGTCGCTCTCGGGTGGTGTCCACGTTCACGTAGCTGCTCCCCACGGTCCAAAGCAGCACCCCCACCACTGCCAGGGCCACCGCGAGCTCCACGGCGGTGTAGCCCGCGCACGGCCGGTATCGGGGGGTGCCCGGCAATCGGTTCACGAGGATTCGTCGGTGCTGACGGATTCGGGCATTCCCTGCTGCAGGTTGCGGATCCGCGTCATCAACGTCTGCAACCGCTGCTCGTCGCCTTTGCCCGGGTTTTCGGCGATGCTTTCCATTTCCCGGGCCAGGGACTGAATGCGTCCGGCGCGGTCGACGGTGTCTTCCAGCGCTTCGAGGTCGACACCGCCGACCCGGTCGCTGCCGATGGCCTCCCGCAGGCCGCGCAGCAGCCGCCCCACCTGCGCCGGCGAGGCATTGGTTCCGGGCCGGCTCACGGCGGCGAGCTCGCGCTGGATGCGCGCGATTGTCCGCTGCTGCGTGCGCGAGAGCTCGACGCCAGGGGGCGTGGGTCCGCCCCCGGTCTCCGGTGGCTCTGCGTGGCGGCGTGTCCGGTCGAACAGCGGCGGTACCTCTTTCGTTCCGAACAGCGCAGTGTCGTCACTCGCAGCGGGCGGTTGCGCGACTTCCGGCTCTGGAAGGGCGTCGTTCGTGCGCGCGCTCGGCAGATCGACGCGGGGTCGCGCTGTCCGATCGGGCATCACCACGGTCTGGAACCACAGCAGCACGACGCCGAGCACGGCGGCACCGATGAGGAATCCGTAGAGGGCTTGTCGGTTCAACGTGGGCCTCCGGTTGCGCTCCGGTCAGTTCACGTGGGCTGCCGGCGGGTTGCGGCGCAGGGTGCCGACGCCCAGGCGCGCCGCCGGTACGGTGAGCCGTTGCCGCCGGCCGTCGGCTTCGCGTACGACGACCCGGGCGCCATCGATCGCTTCCACGCGGCCACCGTTGGGCAGGGTGTCGCCGGCCCCTACCAGCTCCCCGTCGATCACCGCCATGGGGGTCTCGGCGTCCAGTACCAGGCGGAGGTTGCGCTCGGACAGGGCAGCCGTGCGGGCCACTGCCGTGGAGGCCGGCTCCGGTTCGGGACGTGGCGCCGGTGCGATCAGGGCCTGCGCGGCCTTCCCGCTGGACGCGGAGAGCGCGGTCTCGACGGTGTCGAGTGCCCGGCCGAGGCGTGCCACGCGGGCACGCTGCTTCTCGGTCACCGGTGCGATGCGCGCGCCGCCGTCGGTGCCGACCGGGGTGGGGCTCGTGGCGCCCGCGGCGCCGGGGAGCTCGGTGAGCACCCAGCCGATGCAGGCGACGGCGACGAGGTTGAAGACGGCGAACAGGTATTTCATGCCTCCCGCTCCTGCCGGGTGAGGCGGTATGAAAAACTGCCGGGGGCCGATGAGGCCGGTTCCAGCGGCTGTGACTGCCAGCCGCGCCGGCGCAGCGCGGTGAGGAACGCGCGCACTGCGGCGCTGGCGTCGCGGGAGCGGTCGATGCCGTCGACGCGCAGGTGGTAGCGGCCCTGGCGGTCGCGTTTGATGCGAACGCGATGAATGGCAAGCGGCGGCGCTGCCGCATCACGGACGTCGCGCAGGACCACGGCCGGTGAATAGGCGATACCCCGGGCGAGCGCGGTGACGAATTCACTCACCCGCCGCAGGCGGTCGTCGGCGTCGGGCCGACGGGCGGCTTCGAGGGCGCTCTCGCGCTGGGCGATGCGGTCGTCCAGCGCGCGCGCCCGCGCGACTTCGTCATCGGCTAGGGTGCGGGCATAGTGGCCGGCTACCGCGAGCCCGAGGGCGAGCGCGGCGACGCCGGCGACGACGGGCATGGCCCAGGCTTCGCTCCACCAGGCAATGCGCTCGACGATGGGATTGACGGCTGCGCCGGCACCCAGGCGTTCGACGTGCGCCGGCAGTGCGCTATGGATGCCGTCGTCACCGTGCGAGCCCTCGGGGTCCCGGAAGGGGCGCGCGGCCGATACGGTGACCGTCGCGCCGGCGACGGCACGCACTTCATCGGCGAGCGCCTCTTCCCGGGCAGGGCTGTCGGTGTCCGCCGCCAGCCACTCGATGTGCGGAAACGTCGCGGCGGTGTCGTTGCCTGCCGGCTTCAGCGCAGCGAGGGAGGTGCCCAGTGTGCGCGCAGCACGTCGCTGTGCGTCCGTGCCGCCGCCGCCGGCGAAGACGTCCTCGAAGCGCATGCCCTGATCGGTGTCGGCAAAGCAGCGCAGTCGCGGCCCCAGGTGGAGGATGCGAGCCCGAGGTCCCCCGGGGCCGGCGAGCAACGCACCGAGCGGGAGTATCAGGCAGTGCCTGCGTTGCAGCCGCGCCCAGTCGAGCGTGCGCTGCCAGACGGCCAGCGTGACCGCGGTGAAGAATGCCTGCCCGCCACCGTGATGCCGGTTCAGACGGTGGATGATCACGTGGCTCGGGCCCTCGACCCAGCCGGCGTCGCGAACGTGGCGTTCGATGATGGCGCGGGCGTATTGGGGCTTGCCTTCGAAGCGCAGCACGCCGATGTGTGCGTCCTCGAAATCGGTGATCACGCGCACGCTGCGGTCGACCCGGCCGTAGGGCGGAATCGAACGCAGATGCCCGTCACGCCCGAGCAGTCGCCAGCGTCCTGTGGCGGTGAGGATCGTGTCGCTGGTCATGGCGTCTCGTCCTCGATCGGGAAGTGCAGCGAGCCCTCGAGCTGGAAACGCACACCGGGGTCATCCTCTGCGGGTGAGCGGAACAGCCCGAACCGCGGCGCCAGCACGCTGACCTGGAACGCCGTTGGCACGAACGCGGTCCCCGGGCCGCCCAGCGCTTCGTCCAGCGTGGCGATCACGCGGTCGCGGGTGAGTGTGTCGCTGCGGTGAAGCACCCGGCGTTCGTGCCAGCGGTCGGGGACGTCGAGGCCCAGCCGTGCGGCACGGTCGAGCACGACGCGGACGTCGCGTTCATGGGCCTGGCGTTGGTCCAGCGTCGCTAGCTGTTGCTTCAGTGCATGCAGCCTGGCACTCGCCAGGGCGGCGTGCTGTCGGGCACCGGTGAGTGCCGCGATACCGCCCTGGGCGTAGTACGCGCTGGCCGCCAGTGCCGCCAGCAATGCCACGTAGAGGACGATCTTGACCCGCCACACCACGGCCTACTGCTCCATGCGCCAGTGCGCTGTCACCAGTGCCACGCGATCCTCGTCGAGGGTCCGGCCATCGCCGGTAGCGTTGCTCGGGTCGATGCCGCCGGCGGTCGGGTTCTGCGTCACCTGCTCGAAGGTGTTGTTCGCCGCCCACTGATCACCTGGCGCGTTGGCCTGGTCGGTGGACTGGTGCTCGCGCGCGTCCTGGATGCGGAAGCGTCCCTCGCGGGCGTCCGCCTGGCCGTCGACGAGCTGGTCGACGAAGCGCGCCAGGTCCGGGGTGAGCCCCCGCACGACCATCACGTTGCCGGCGCCCGAGCGCTGACCGTCGGGGTTCCACTGGAAGCACACCTGCAGCTCCGCGGCGTTGCCGTTGGTGTCCTCGTAGAGAAAACGGTCCTCGAAGCCTTCGCCGCGACCCGGCGGCATGGCGACGCCGGCACGCAGCATCAGGGCGCGCAGGTTCTCAGTGGCGAGCCCCGGATCGCCAGCACCCACGGCGCCGCTGGCATAGCCCTGGCCGTTGCAGATCCTCAGCCCCGTGTTGCTGAAGTTGGCGGGAATGCCCGCGCCACCGGAGCCGCCGCCCCAGGCACTCTGGCGCTGGCACACGTCGCCTTTGCCGGTACCGCCGAATTGGGTCTGCGCGCCGTTGACCATGTACGTCGGCGCTTGCTGGCAGTCGCCGAGTACGACGCCGGTGCGCTGGTAGTGCTGGTCGTAGGCCTGCTTCCACTGGTAGAGGAACTTGTTCGCGATCTTGGTGTATTCGGCGTTGCGCTGGACGTCCTTGGCGACCGCTAGGGCGCCGAGGATGAGTCCCACTATGGCGAGCACCACCGCCATCTCCACCAGGGTGAAGCCGGATTGCCGGCGGGGCCGGCGCATGGGTGTATGCATGGCTGGTTTCTCTCGTGGCATTGCCTGCGGTGCTTACTGGTTCATCTTGTAGTGGGCGGTGACGGTGACGATCTGGCTCTCGTCCAGGGCCGACCCGTCACCGGTTCCGGTGGCGTTGCTCGCGTCCATCGCGTAGGTGTTGTTGGCGCCCCACTGAGTGCCCGGCTGGTTGTCGCCGCTGGCGGTGATGCCGGCCTCCCGGAACACGCCTTCCTGGGCGTCCGCCTGACCGTCCACGCTCTGGTCGAGAAAGCGCGCGAGATCCGGCGTCAGGCCCGAGATGACCATGACGTTGCCGGCGCCGGAATCGGTGCCCGGCGGGTTCCACCGGAAACAGACCTTGATTTCCTGGGGGTTGCCGTTGCTGTCCAGGTAGACGTAGCGATCCTCGAAGCCCTCGGCACGGCCCGGGGGCATCTCGACGCCGGCGTGCAGCATGAGGTCGCGGAGATTCACGGTCTGCGTGTCGGCGCAGACCTCACCCGGTGAGCTGGCGTTGGTCATGTCGCCACCGGAGGCGGTGTTGTTGGTATCGGCGAGCCAGCCCTGGCCGTTGACCATGAGCTGCGGCTGGACCTGGCTGTCGCCTACCGGTACTCCGGTGCGCTGGTAATAGGCGTTGTAGGCCACCGCCCACTGATCGACGAACTTTTGCTTGATCTTGGTGTATTCGGCGTTGCGCTGAACGTCCTTGCCGATCATCACCGCGCCGAGCACGAGCCCGATCACGGCGAGCACCACGGCCATTTCCACCAGGGTGAAGCCCCGTTGCGACCGGGGAATCGATAATGTGCTGGGTCTCATAATGTGTTGCTCTCCGTCACCACGGCGACGATTCCCGCCAAACGGCCCAGGCGCCTCCCGAACGAGCGCACGCGCCGGTGCCCTGGGGTGGCGGGGCAGGGCCGGGGTGATCCGCCGCCGTGACAGCGCACGGGTCGAGTGATACGCGTCGGCGGGTCACCGCAACGGCGGCGACGGGTCACCCCGGAATCAAGACGCGGCAAGCATGCCTAGTTAACGGAATCGGCATAGGACGTTTTGTTTCGTGATTGGCGACACTATGTCCGCCGAAGCATTGCCGTCGGCGGTACCGGCCCACCGTGGCGGGGCGTTGTGACAGGTACGGAAAGGGAGGAATGACAGGACCTTATATGACCGGGAACGCAACTTGGATCCGTGTCGCCGCTAGGTGTGTCGGCACTTCCCGTGCCATCGTGTTCCCGGTATGGTTTCCCGCACGCCGGGGGTCGGTGTGATGAACCTCACGTTTTCGGGTGGCGGCGGCGCCGATCCGTCAGCGTGAGGGCATACCGGGGGGACGGGGCGGCAGGCCCACCGCCGCCCGGGCAATCAGAAGAACAACCGTCAGGGAATGGGGGAACCATGGCCGCGAGTGAGGACGCTGCAAGTGCGCTCAGGGCGGAGGTGCATGCCGACGGGGTGCAGCACGTACGTTTCGACAGCCGTTGGCTACCGCCGGCGCGTCAGACCGGTGCCTGGTGCGAGATCCTGCATCCGCAGATTACCGTGGCACCGTTACGCAACGGGTCCAGGGGGCTCGCCGGCAGTATCGATGCGTGGCTGGTCGGCGAGCACATTCTCGCCGTGACCGAATTCCGGGCCCAGCGGGCCATTCGCGATCGACGGCTCGTTGCCGCCCATGCGCCCGATCTCTACCACATCATGCTGCACATGCGTGGGCGCGTTCCCACCGACAGTGACGGGAACGAGACGGTGGTGGAGGCCGGGGACATCATCATCGACGATCTCGGCCGGCCCAAGCACACCACTTCGGGAGGTGGCGCGATACTGACCTTTTCCGTGCCACGCGCCATTGTCGAAGGCATGTTCCCCGGCCGCGATCTACATGGGGTGAAGCTGTCGGGGAAACGGCCGCAGACGCGGCTGCTGCGCTCTCACCTGTTGCACTACTTCCAGCGAATCGGGGACATGGACCCCGGGCACATGGCCGAGTTGCAACGTGCCACCCATGCGCTGGTGGCCGCCGCAATCGAGCCTTCGCTGGGTGAGCGCGAGGATATACGTGGCTACGTGCAACAGGGTGTCCGGCGTGCGATCGAAACGTTCGTCGAGCATCACCTCGGTGATCCCGACGTGAACGCCGCGACGGTGCAGCGGCGCTTCCGGATCTCCCGCTCGCAGCTTTACCGGTTGTTTCGCGACGATGGCGGCCTGGCCGCATACCTCAGACGCCGCCGGGCCGAACGAGCCGCCGAGTTGCTGCTCGATCGCGACCGCCGTCATCTCGGTGTTTCGGTGCTGGCACTGGAGGCGGGGTTCCGCTCCGAGACACAGTGCCAGCGGGCGCTGCGCAGCCTCTACGGAACGAGCGCGCGGGAGATCCGCCGAAGCGCCGAGGTCTATGCGACGGCCGGCGGTGCGTGGGATGCCGTGAGGCTTTTCCGTCACGCTGACACGCTGGTGCGGGAGACCTGGGGCACCGACGCCGGGTAATGCCTCGCGGCATAGGCGGTGGCCGCGATCCCAGGGTCGTGCCACCGGCGGTCTCGGCCCGCCGGTGGCTACCCAGGTGGGTTCGTGTGATGTCCGTCAGCCGTTGCCGCAGTGCATCTTCCAGCGGGTGTTGGAGGGCAGATCCTTGCGCTTGTTGTGCACCGCGACCAGCGTGAACGTGGGTTTGCCGGTTGCCGCATGGGTGGGCGGTTCCTCGAGCTTGCCCAGCACCTCGGCGAGCTCCGCGTTGGTGGTCACCGTGTAGCCGACGCCGCCGAAACCTTCGGCGAGCTTGGCCCAGTCCCAGATCGCCGTTTGCGGCACATCGGCAAGCGCGGCGAACTGCGGCGGCGGGGCATCGTTGCAGTAAGCGTCGGCATCGATGAGGAACTGCTCGATGGCGAAGACGCCGTTGGCCATGACGAAGACGATGGAATCCAGACCGAGCTGCGCGATGGTGCCCAGGGCGTTGACGCTCTCGGCGAATGCGCCGTCGCCGCAGACGCTGACCACACGCCGGCCGCTGCCGTGGCTGACCGCATCGTGGGCGAGCTTGACGCCGTAGTTCGCGCCCACCGTGTAACCGATAGCCCCCCAGGAGAGCTGGGCGATGTAGCCGCCCTCGGGAACCTTGAGGTTGTTGAGGGCGTAGAACGTGAGACCGGTGTCCGCCAGCAATACGGGTTGGTTGCTCTCCTGGAATTGCGACAGATAGTGGTGTTGCAGGTACGACTTGAAGCTGTCCCAGGTCACCTGGTCGTTGCCGGGATACTCACCGGGGGCGGGGATTTCCCAGGGCGTTCCCGAATCCAGGCCCGGATAAGGGGCGCCGGGCGGTTTGCCACCGAAATGCTCGTCGATGGCCTCCGCGAGCGCCCCGAGGAAGGCGTCCAGGGAGACGTCGCCCCAGTAGAGCTCGCCGGTTTGTGCCGGGTTGGCGGCGGTGTTGATTTTCACCGCGCCCTGACGGACGTCGATCTGGCCGGCCAGGGGCAGGCCCGGCGCCGTATTGGGGTCGAAGTCCGCGGTGGCGACCCCGCTGAAGTTGAAATCCGTCTCCAGCACGCCTAGCTGCAGCACCACGTCGGCATCGCTTATCAGCTTTTGCACGTTGGCCTGGGAATTGCGGCCGTTGTAGACGCCGGAGAAGCGGATGTCCTCGCGGAACTCACTCAGCGCGCTCTTGCCGAGCAGGCTCGAGACGTAGGGCGCCTGCAGCCGCTTGGCGAGGGCGACCAGCTTGTCCTGCAGACTGTACCGCGAGAGCTCGATGCCGCCGAGGATCACGAGTCGCTGAGACGACTTCAGCACCTCGACCACGGCGTCCACCGCCTCTTC
This sequence comes from Arhodomonas sp. AD133, assembly GCF_051195215.1. Lineage (NCBI taxonomy): Bacteria > Pseudomonadati > Pseudomonadota > Gammaproteobacteria > Chromatiales > Ectothiorhodospiraceae > Arhodomonas > Arhodomonas sp. AD133. The sequence continues at coordinate 45,169 of NZ_JBNAZM010000004.1, forward strand.
GAGGGATCGTGCGCTCTGTGGCACGGGACTGGGCTTCAGTCCCTGCCGCCTCGAGACCGCCTGGCATTGATACCCTTCCATGCCGTTGGCGATCTCGATGTAGACGGGGCGGCTTTCGGTAACGCACGTGGCGAGTGCTGCGTCGATGAGCTCGGGTGCGTAGGCCGGGTTGTCGATACGCACGGCGCGGGCGGTGACTTCCTGGAGAACCCGCAGGTCGGTATATGAGCCGTCGAACATGTGGTGCCAGAGCACGCCCTGGTCGCGCTGGGAATTGAACTGCGCCGGCGACGGAGTGCCGTTGACGATGACCAGCGGCACGTTTTCCACGTACGCGCCGGCTACGGCTTGCACGGCATTGAGTGCACCGACGCCGTAGGTGACGGCGACGCAGCCGACGCTGTCGCCCACCGCCCGGCCGTAGCCGTCGGCGGCATAGGTGGCGAGCATCTCGTTGTTGGGGTGCACCCGCTTGAGGCCTGCGCTCGACTCGCCGTCCAGGGATTCGACCCATTCGCTGATGTAGTCCCCGGGTATGGCCATCACGTGGCCCACGCCGATTTCGCGCAGGCGCTTGTTGAGATACGCCGACACGGTCTCCGTGCCGGTGTCGGCGACGTCGGTTACGTCGCCGGCCGCAGCGCGCACGGCGCCCGTTTCCGGCTCGACCACGTGCTCGGGAGTGCGGAATTCCCGGAGGAAGCGCTCGTGGTCCATGAGGTGGCTGCGCGGCATGGTCTCCCCTCCGTCAGATCTGGATGCTGTTCATCACCGGCGCATTGATGCCGAGCACATACGGCACGCTCAGGTACGGGTAGCGCACGCTGTTCGGCACGGTTTCGGCATCGCTGTTGTCGTTGCGGTAGTGCTTCGCGCGCTCGGCCTGGTTATTGGCGATCGTCTCCATCAGGGACGAGTTGCCGCTACTGCCTCCCCACAGGGCCGTGTAGAAGGCCTCTACGGCCTTGGACTGGGCCGAGCCGGCGTCGTAGGGGTAGATGCGGTGCAGGGCGCCGGCGTCGTGGGGGCCGTTGCCGGCCATGGCGTCGTAGACAGGGGCGGTGCCGTTCATGACGAAGTCGATCTGGTTCATGATCGGCCATGCGTAGCTGTCATTGGTCTTGGCCTGGGGGTCGGGCAGGGCGGCGAGCAGGTCGTCGTCGCCGACAGAGCCGCCTTTGGGCGGCGGCGCGGTCATGGCGAAGGGGCCGTTGGGCAGGAACGCGTACTGGTCGAACATGGTGTCGTTCACCGCCGTGTGCTGCGCCGTGCACAGGAACATGAGGTTGGCGAATACGGACTTCAGCCGCGCCTTCTTCGGCTGCCAGGTGAACCGTTCGTTGCCGTCGTGGTTGAACGCCTGCTGCACGGCGTTCAGCCAGCCATTGAGGGCGCTGTCCTTTTCCACGGCGGCGTCGCTGTCATAGCTGGCATCGACGATGTCGCCCACGAACGTGGTGATCGCCGAGAACCACGGGCCGCCGTCGTCGCGGTAGGGGAAGGATACCGGCAGTACGTTCTTGTCGATGCCCCGGGCCTGAATGGTCTGGTCGAACGCCTGGTCGTCGAAGCGGTAACCCTGATAGAGATTGTTGATGATCTGGTAGATGCCGATGCGTCCGGTGGGCAGGAACTGGTCGCAGAACTGCCCCTTCTGGTAGATGCCCGGCGCGCCGCCGTCGGAGTCGTAAGCGGTGGCGTTGTAGACCGCCGTGTTGATGTCGAAGACCTTCTTCAGGTGGGGATACATCAGCACCAGCATGGGATGGTTTTCGGCGAGCGCCCCTGTCTGTATGCGCTCCAGCGCCGCGATGCCGAAGATCATGTCGATGCTGTGGGTGTTGAACAGGTGCGATCCGCTGAACCACCACTGTGCGTCCGCGTTGGCGACCCAGAGCTTGGCCAGCAGCCAGGCGTTGTCGCCGTCGGCGGTGGTGAAGAGGTAACCGTTCTGCGGCGCTTCGATCTGGATGGCCTTGGGCATCAGAGCGTTGTCTTCGACGGTGAAGAACGCCAGCGGAGCGGCGAGGTGCTGGCCCTTGCGGACGAACTGCTTGTCGATCACGTTGCCGAGCACCGGACGGTAGTCGCAGACGAAGAGCTGCTTGTTGTTCAGCGCGTTGCCGAGGGTGTTCGCCAGGGCGGACTTGTCGTGGGCGCCGGCGGCGTCGTTGATGAGCTTCACCAGGTCGTCGTGGCTGCCGGTGTAGCGCGCGATGACGTTGGGATTGGCGCCGCCGAGACGTTGCCGGGCGAATTCGGCATCGTCGTTGATCCAGTGCCCGGTAAGGGTGTCGATGGTCGTGCTCGTGAACACCGACGGATCCCACATGCCCCGCGTGTATCGCTGGTGAACCTGCTCCACCGCGGACCCGCTGTAATGCTGCTTGGGCACGTGTTCCTGAATAGTCGCGTTCTCGGCATTCACCTCGGCGGTTCGTTTCGCCTGTGCCTCGGTGTCCGCCAGCGTCCAGCTCCAGCTCAGCGGGATGGTGGACGCAGCGGCAAGCCACGGGCTCGTGGTGGCCGAGAACGTGCCGCTGCCGGGGTATTCGTCGCTGCCGTACTGGCGATCCTGCTCCAGGAACTGGTAGATGAATGCGGTGTGTTCATCCTCGCGGGTCGGCGAGGCCGCGGTCGCCGGGCGATCGCCCGGCAGCGTGTTGAGCGTGAACTGGTATAGCTCAATGGCGGTTTTGCGCATGTCGAGACTCCTATTCCCGAATCGCCGGATGGGCCATGACTGCCGGCATTGGCCGATTAACCCACGAGCTGCTCGGCGACCGCCGATGATTCCGTGGTGAGGTGGGGGATCATGGACGGCAGGATGTCGCCGCCGCCGAGGGCATTGAACAGAATGTCCAGGTTCTCGCGGCTATCCAGCCCTTCCAGGATCAGGACTTCCCAGACGGTGCGGAGGGCCGAGTTGAAGGCGCCGGCGATCCAGTAGTGCACCATGTCCAGGTGTTCGCCGGCGAAGTGGAAGCGCCCTTCGGGCTCACAGGCATCGACGAAGAGCTCGCCGAACTGGCCCTGGGCGAAGAACGCGAACCCGCCGCCGGCGTGGGGCTCCCGGTTCCACACGATGGAGGCGCCGTGGCCCAGGTATTCCCGCATTACCACGTCCTCGCCGTGGAGCTTGGCGACATCGCGCAGGGCGATGTCCAGCAGATCGGACTCACTGAGGTGGCTGAACTTGTCGGCATCGTTTTGCCAGGAATAGCTGCCCAGGATGTAAGCGGGTCCCGGCTCGCCGATCCCGAATGAGGGATAGACGATGCTGCGCACGTTCAGATCGGTGTCCGACTGGCCGCCCTTCATGCCTTTGCTGTAAGGGCCCTCCGTTTCCCAGAAGCGCGACCGGAAGCCGAGAGCGATTTTCACCGCATTGGTCATTTTCAGCGTGCGCATCGCTTCGCGTTTGCCCGCCTGCCACACGGGGGTGTCCACGGTCTTGAGCACGCTGAACGGGAGGGTGCTGATGATGCGGTCGAAGCGATGCCGCCGCGGGCGCAGGCCACCCTCCGGCCGGTAGGCGAGCTCGGCACCATCCTCGTCGCCGCGGAGCTCGGATACCCGGGCGTTCATGGTGACGCGTTCGCCGGGAACGCGGTTGGCCAGCTCGTCGGTGATGCGGCTGACGCCGCCGTCCATGGTGTACCACTGCTCGGTGGCGGCGAAGCTGAACTGATCGAGAACGATCTCGATGAGCGAAAGATCGAAGATACCCGTGTAGCTGAGCACGCTCTCGATGTAATCGACGATGCGCGCGGGATAGGGCGCGACGCCGTCGCCCACGGTTTGGAGATAGCCGCGCGCCGAGAATCCGTCGTACTTGAGCATCGTTTCCCAGGCCTCGTCGACGCCTTCGTCCTCGAACATCTCCACGAACGGATTGATGGCGTTGTCCAGCAGCTCCTGGGCGGGCTTCAATTTGCCGTCGCGCTTGAAGTGATCCCACTCCGGCCCTTCGAAGAACTGGTCGAAACCGAGCAGGGTGTTGTCGGCAGCCGCCTCGTTGCGGGTGACCGGCCGGCAGCCGTTGAACGCCAGGAGGTTGCCCGCGTCCGGCGTCGATGTCGGGTCGTGCATGTAGTACGGGATTTTCGGGATTTCGCGGGCGCCGGGCACCGAGGCGGCGGTCTCGTTGAGGTACTGCCAGGTGGCGAACAGGCGGCTTTGCATGAAGTTGTCGGGGAAGCGCATGGCACCGAGCTCGGCGTACTGGTGCGGGCGGTCGTCGAAGTAGTAGGAGCGCACGCGCCCGCCGAGCCGCTCACCGGAGGCCTCGAAGATGTGGTAGTGAATGCCCAGCTCGTCCAGCAACAGGCCGGCGTAGAGCCCCGCCATGCCGCCGCCGACGATACCTACCGACACATCTGAGCGGGTGCGGCGCGGTTCGGCCGCGAACGTGGCCTTGGGCGGTTCTTCGGCGTGCAGGCGTTCGGCACGCCGGTCGGAGAGGTGGCGGCTGGCCTGCCGCAACAGGGCCTTGCGGAAGTTCTCGAAGCGCTGTTGCTTGGAGGCGGTCCGGGAGGCGCGATCGCCGGAGGAATGTGAGGACATGGCAGAACCTCCTGTGCTGGCCACTGTCGTCGCGGGCGCGTTGCTGGCGGCGGGTGCGGCTCAGGGGCCGCAACGCCGCCGCCATGATGGGCGTTTCCTGACTGGACTATAGGTCACGCGGTTTCGGCGAAGGCGACAATGTGTTCGGTCGTCGCCGAATCGGATGAATCCCCCCCGGGGGCCCCACTGCGAGCCCCGGGGGGATTCCCCGGAAGGTTCGTCAGGAGATGTTCCGCCGGAAGCGAACGGCGATCCAGCCCATGAGCAGTGACAGGATGGCGAATCCCCAGCCGCCCAGAGCGGGTACCTTGCGTGTGTCCGCGGTGGCGCCGGTGCCCACGGTGACAGTCGCGGTGTCACAGAGACCGCCCGGATCGCAGACGCGGTAGACGAAGCGCACGGGGCCGTCGAGCGGTGCTGGCGGGGTATAGGTGAAGCCGCCGTCGGCACGCAGCGTCAACGACCCTTCGGCGGGGGCGGTCACTGGAGTGGTCGCTACTCGCAGGGTGTCACCGTCGGGGTCACGGTCGCGGCCGGCCTGGTTATCGGCGAGCAAGTTGCCCGTGACCGCCGTACCCGGGTTCACCGTGAACCGGTCATTGGCGGCCACCGGTGGTTGGTTGCTGCCATTGACCGCGACAGTGACGGCGCCGCGGGCGGTCGCGCCGCTGTCGTCGCTCACCCGGAAGGTGAAGCGGTCGTCGCCTTCGAAGCCGCTTTCCGGGATGTACGTCAGCGCCGGCGGTGTGCCCTGGAGACGGCCGTGGTCGGGGCTGCCCGTCAGGGTGAACGCGAGTGTGTCGTCGTCGGGGTCCGTGGCCGCCAGGGTCAGGGCCACCGGCGTGTCGGCAGGCGTGGCCACAGTCCGCCGGACCGCGTCGGGGGCATCGTTGACCGCCGTCACCGTGATCTGCGCGGTGGCCGTCGTGCATGCCTGCCGGGTATCGCAGACGCGGTAGTCGAATGCGTACGTGCCGTTGAAATCCGGCGCTGGCGTGTACGTGAACGAGCCGTCGCTGTTCAGGGCCAGGGAGCCGCGGCTCGCCGCGGCCGTGCGCACGGTGTCGGGCACCCGGGCCACTGTGAGGGCGTCGCCCTCGGGGTCGCGGTCGGCGCCGTTGCCGTTGTCGTCGAGCAGGTTGCCGCTGACGGACGTGTCCTCGGCAGTGGTGAAGCGGTCGTCGGCGGCATCCGGGGCGTCGTTGATGGCGTCCACCTCGACGGTCACCGTCGCCCGGTCGGTGGCGCCACGACCGTCGCTCACGCGGAAGCCGAAGGTATCGGTGCCGTTGAAATCCGGCGACGGGGTATACGTTAGCGCCGGCGGCGTGCTGGTGATCGAGCCCTCGGACGGGCCGGCGCCGACGGCGCTGAAGGCGAGGGCATGGGCGTCTGGTGTGCTACCCGTGAGCGTGACGCTCACGGAGATGCCGTCTGCGGAGAATGCCGCACTGATCGCCACTGTCACCGAGCCGCGCGGGGATCCCCCGGCGCCGTCGGTCGCCGCCACCGTGAAGCGGTCGTCGCCGTCGAAGTCCGCCGTCGGGGTGTACGTGAGGGCGCCGCCGCCGCTGGTGGTGACGGTGCCCCCGGACGGGCCGCTGCCGTCCACGCTCAGCGTCAACGGGCTGTTATCCGGTGCGGTGGCGGCCACCGAGACCGTGGGGATCTCGCCGTTCGCGGTGGTGATGGTCTGCGCCTCCACCGTAAGGCGTGCTTCGGCGGTGGCGTCGACCGTGTCGATGGCGCGCACGGTGAAGCGGTCGTCTCCGTCGAAACCGGCGTTCGGGGTGTAGGTGAGACTCGGCGGCGCGCCCGTGACCGTGCCGTGTTGCGGACCGTTGCCGTCGAGACTGAAGGTGAGCGCGTCGCCGTCGGGATCGCTGCCGGTCAGGGTGATGGGCAGCTCGGTATCCTCTGCCGTGGAGACCGTCCGGGCGTCGGCCGTGGGCGCGTCATTGGCGTCGGTGACGGTGATGTCGACCGTGGCGCTGCCGCAGCGGCCGCCCGGATCGCAAACCTGGAACCCGAAGCTGTCCGCTCCCTGGAAGCCGGTCGCCGGCACGTAGGTGAGAGCCGGGGCGTTGCCGGTGATGGTGCCGTGAGCGGGACCGGATCCGGTGACGCTGAACGTGAGCGCCTCGTTGTCGGGAGAGTCGCCGGTCAGCGTGACACTCACCGGTGTCTCCTCAGGCGTGCTCACGCTCTGGGCGTCGGCAGTGGGGCTGTCATCGACGGCGGCTACGGTGATGGCGACGGTAGCGGTATCGCACAGCCCGTCCGGGTCGCAGGTCTCGAACGTGAAGCTGTCGTTGCCGTTGAACTCGGCGTCCGGCGTATAGGTGACCTCCGGAGCGTTGCCGGAGAGGCTGCCGGCCGATGGTGCCGCGGTCACGGCGAAGTCGAGAGCGTCGCCGTCCGGGTCGGTGCCTTGCAGGCTGATGCCGGTGGGGGTGTCTTCGTCGGTGCTGATGCCCGAGTCGCTGGCTACCGGCGGGTCGTTGATCGCTGTGACGCTGACGCGCACGCGGGCGGTGTCGCACAGGCCGCCGGCATCGCAGACCTCGTAGGTGAAGTCGTCGCGGCCATTGAAGTCCGCCGGCGGTGTGTAGTCGAAAGTGCCATCGGTGCTCAGGCTGACACTCCCCGACCCGGGTGGGCTGACGGGGGTGGTGGTGACGCTCAGGGCGTCGCCGTTGGGATCGTCGTCGGCACCGGCACCATTGTCGGCGAGCACGTTGCCGGACAGGGATGTATCCTCGGCGGTGCTCACCGTGTCGGCGCGAGCCGTGGGGCGCTGGCCGGCGAGCTCGTCGATTTCGTAAGCGCCGATTTCCACCGCCCCTTCCTGGACGCGGGCTGCACCGGTGAGGTCCACGGGCAGGGGCTCGGAAGTGTCGCCGTCGCCGTCCAGGTCGGCGGTGTCTGCGGGCAGCGCGCTGGTGTCACCCGCGTCCAGCACGGCGGCATTGGGTTGCGGCATCAACCCGTCGTCCTCGGTGCCGGGGATATCATCCAGACCATCCGGGTCACCGGCATCGGTGAAGTCGGGGTTGCCATCGATGTTGCCGCCGCCGTCGTTGGGGGGCGGGTTGCGGTAGGCGGAGTCCACGCCGTCGCCGTCGAGCCCGCCTTGTATCAGGCTGTGTGCCACGGTCGGCGGCGTCTTGCGATAGTAGATTTCGTCGCCGCCCTCGTCGGCGGAATTGCCGTACACAATGGTGTTGGTGATCACCGCCGTGCTGTCGCCGCCGTCGCCGCCGCCATTGTTGTACAACGCGCCGCCCTGGCCGTAATGCCTGCCGTCTGGGTGGGCCCGGTTGCCGGTAAACGTAGCGTTGGTGATCACCGGGTTGCTGGTCCCGCCCCAGACGCCGTGGCTGTGCATGGCGCCGCCATTGCCGGCGGCAGCGACATTGTCGGCGAAGGTGGCGTTGACGATCTCCGGGCTGCTGTGACCGGTGCCGCCGGAGAAAAGCGTGTACGTGTCGTTGTAGATCGCGCCACCGTGCTCGCCGGCGCGATTGCCGATGAATGCGGCGTTGACGATCGTGGGGCTGCTCACGCCGCCGTTGTTACGACCGCCGTCGTTGTACATCGCCCCGCCGGCGCCGCCGGCGCGATTGTCGGTGAATACGGCGTTCACGAACACGGGGCTGCTTGTGCCGTCGCCGCCGTTGTTGTAGACGGCGCCGCCGCCGTCGCTGGCGCGGTTGTCGGTGAACGTTACGTTGACGAGTGTCGGGTTGCAGGTGCCGCCACGGGTACCGTTGCAGTACATGCCGCCGCCGTCCTGGTCGGCGTCACCGGCGGTAATGGTCACGCCGTCCACGATGGTGGCGTTGGTGATATCAGTGCTGGTGCCGTCGAAATGGATGACGGTGGAGCTGTTGTCGCCGATGTTGGTGTCCGCAACGCCGTCGCCGTTGGTGTCCTGGTCGTCGCCCTGGAGGTCGCCACTGAGAACGACCGGGTCGTTGCCCGCCACTTCGCGCTGGGAACGGCGGCTTTCGCTGCCCGCGAAGCCGCCGTAGATGGCCACGCCGTCACGGTCGAGCTGGAAGCGCTCACCGCGGTCGCCGCTGGTGTGGTCGCCGTCACTGTCACGGTCCGGGTGGTAGGTGCCGGCGGCGATCCAGATCTCGTAGTCCGTGGCGGGATTGGCGTTGACCTCGTCGAAGGCGTCCTGCAGGGCGGTGTAGGCATCGGACCAGCTGGAGCCGTCGTTGGCGCCGCCGGCGTTGGCGTTTACGTGGAGCGTCTCCGCCTGCGCTGCGGCCGGGGCGATGGCCAGGGTCGCAGCCGCAATCAGGATGGTGGTCGTCTTGGGTCGCGCCGCATCAGACATCGAACTGGGTCCTTGGCGTGTTGGTGAGCGTTGGCACCGACGCGGCCGTACCCGCCCGAACCCGCCCGAGGGGACGGGGGCGATCGCGCCGCTCACCGTATGTGTCATGGTTGTGCTGGCAGTGGTCCGGCACCGGCTCGCGTCCCGCGCAGGCAACGCAAATGCCGGGGGTGCGACGCTGTGGGGCTCCCGATCCCGCGTCCCGGGCCGCTGCGGTCTGTCGTCGACTAACGGTGCCTTAGTGACGGCAGTGATTTACGACGATCTGTCCCACGATTGGCGACAATTCGTTCGGAGAGGGCGAGGGCGACGGTGACAGGGCGGCCATGGGCGCTGGCACCGCTCAGGGCTGCGCCAGATTGGAATCGGGGGGCGACCGGGAAGTGTCATCGAACGCTTCCCGGCAATGACACTCAGGATGCCCGATCTCAGGGAGGGTTTCCCGCGACCTCGTCGGCGGGGCTCGGGGAGGACGACAGCTGGCGAATGCGTGCGGCGGGCGCGTTGCGAATGGCCTGGGCAGTCACGCCGAAGCGCTGCCGGAACGCGCGCTGGAATTGACGTTCGTTGCGGAATCCGGCTTCGAAGGCGATTTGCTGAATGGTGTGTGCCGCCCGCGTCGGGTCGGTCAGCCACGACGCTGCCTGATCGAGTCGTCGTACGCGAATGTACTTGCTGATCCCGCCCTCGGTACGGAAGAGCTCGTAGAGGCGGGTTCGCGAGACATTGAACTGTCGCTGCAGCGCGTCGGCGTCGAGCGCCGGGTCCGACAGATGCGTGTGAATGTAGCGTTCCAGGCGTTCTCTCAGTGACATCGGCTGGGTCGGCTCGGGTCCTGCCGGTGCCACTGCGGCGGCGATGAGTCTGGTGGTAGCGTGAATGACGGCGGGGATATCGTGCTCGTGGAGCAGGCGGCATTCCTCGTGCAATGCGACAAGGTGCTCGCGCAGCAGGGCGGTTTGCGGCATCGCTGCCCGCAACACACGGCCGTGCAGGTCGGTGGGTGTAGCGGTGCCGACAAGCCTGTAATGCGGGACGCGGAACAACAACAGCGTTCCGCCGTGATAGAACGACTGCTTGGTGCGTCGCGTATCCTCGACGAGGATGTCACCGGGATGCAGCCGGGTTCGCCGACCTTCGGTTTCGGTATCGATAATACCCTGAAGCGGGACCAGCACGTTGTAGCATTCCAGCGCGTGCCGTGAGACGAGATGCCGGTCACGGATTACCGTCTGCGCAGTGAACCGTGACACGCCCAGGGCGCAGTCGCCCAGTCGCCAGGCGTCGGCCGTTGCGGCGCAGTCGCCGGCCGCATTCCGGGCTGGAGTGATCCGAAGGTGGGGGGGCCGTATGGTCTGCCTGGCGTCCAATCGTTCGTACTCCGGCAGCCGGGCTGTGTCGAAACGCGCTTGCCGTACCTGACCACCGGACGAGCCAGACATCGTGTCACTGAATCGACTTCGAGCCCCGTTCACGGTTGCCACCCCCCGTTTCCGTCGTTATCGGCAATGACCATCATGCCAGTGAAATTGTGATTGTATTCACAACGAGGGTATCGCGTGTGCGCGTTCGACGACGAGCCGTGGGCTACAGTTTGGCGGGAGCCGGCCGTTACAGGCGGCAGGGGAAATGCAAACGCGGCGGGATGGAACGGACATGGCGACTACGATGGGTAGCGTGGACCAGCGCACGCAGCTTGCCGGACACAATCGGTTCGAGATGCTGCTGTTCCAGCTCGGCAAGCGCAACTTCGGCATCAACGTTTTCAAGATCCGGGAAGTGATCCGCGCGCCGCGCCTGACCGTCATGCCGGATTCCCGCGCGGGGATTCGCGGTGTCGCCCACGTACGCGGCCAGACGGTACCCATTATCAGCCTCGGCGAAACCATCGGCGTCCGTGATGCCGGGGTGGGTGAATCGGTCGTGGTCACCGAGTACAACCGCACCGTGCAGGGGTTTCTGGTGGATGGGGTGGACCGCATCGTCAACATCAGCTGGGAACACGTGCTCCCGCCGCCGGCCCACGTTGCGGACCGTGGCTACGTTACGGCCGTGACACGGGTGGACGGTGTCCTCGTGCAGATCATCGATGTGGAGAAGGTGCTGGTGGACGTGCTCGGCGACCCGGCGGATCAGACCGTACGTGAAGGGGTGTCGGCCGGTGTCCAGTCCTCTCGGGATCAACTGCTCGTGGTGGATGACTCCAGCGTCGCCCGTAACCAGATCCGGCGCTCTCTGGAGCCGCTGGGCTGGCGGGTAGCAGTGGCGAAAGATGGCGAGGATGCGCTCGCCTGGCTTCGCGAGGCGGCGGCAGATGGCGGGATCGACACGCTTGCGTTGGTGATCTCGGACATCGAGATGCCACGCATGGACGGCTATACGCTTACTACCCGGATTCGCGCCGACGAGCAGTTGAAAGGCATCAAGGTGCTTCTGCACAGTTCCCTGTCGGGCGTATTCAATGAGGCGATGGTGAAAAAGGTGGGGGCAGACGATTTTCTCGCGAAGTTCGATGCGTCCGATCTCGCCGCCCACGTCGACAACCTGTTGGTCTCCGGCGCATAGCGGATACACCTGACCCGTGCGCCGACCTCGTGCCGCTATGGCGGCTCGCGCGAGCGAGGAGGAGTCTTCCATGCCCCTTCACCCAGGGGCATGGACACGGGTCAGAAGCGGTACTCGACGCCCGCCGAGAACATGGGTACGTAACGGAAACTCTCGAAGCGCTCGCCGAGCTGTGTCTCTTCGCGGAGTTCGCGTAGCTCGCTGGTGCCACTGTCGAGATCGCCGACCCCCTCGAACATGACGCCGAGGTCGAGCTGCAGGCCGAAGCGTTGTCCCTCACCGAATTGCTGGTCCCAGCCGAAACCGACGTACGGTGTCAATGACGCGTCCTCATCGAGCCGGACACCGAGGCGCTCGCTTTCTCCGCCGGGTTGCCAGCCTTTCTGCCAGCTCCAGCTCGTGTCTCCGTAGAGGGCACCGCCGGTCAGCCGCATGCCACTGTTGCCGGAGAACTGCCAGTCCACCAGCGCCGAGGCGCCCAGACTGCCGGGTTGCGTCTGGACATCGCCACGCCAGCCGCTGTCGCTTTCGGACGAGGCATTGACACCGAAACGCACGTCCAGTGCCTCACTGAGCTCGGTGGTGAGCTCGAGACCGGGGCGCAACGGGCTACGCCAGGTGTCCTCCGCCATTGCCGGCAGAGAGAAAACCAGGGCGCTCAACGTGATGGCGGCTACTCTTAACGGCATCGCAGTCTACGGTACAAGGATATCGGTTGCCCTACATTATGGCCGATGACGAGCCAGGATGGCACCCCCTTGGTTGTAAATTGCCAACGGGTCGTCGCATTGGTGACACACGCGTACGAGTCCGCGTTGGAATGTGCCAAGCAAAGAGCACGCCCGGACACCGTCGGCCCTGGCCGCCTTGGCTCATTTCGCGGCGGTGAGCGTAGCGGCGGTTTTCGATCTCAATGAACAAGCGCTGTTAACCGGTTGATATAAGTATATATCTCCGGACATCCGGGGCGCATGCGTATTCCCCGCTGGTTGCCGGTATAATCCACGTGTCATCTCAACGATCGCGAAGTATGGAGTTCGCTGTAGACCGTCGATGGATACACTGGCGTTTTCAGCAGGCGCGTATGCCGGCGAGACCTGCCGTGCCCGCCGGCGCCAGTCTCCATCCAGCAGCCGTTCTGGTGCCCTTGGTGGAGCGCGAGTCCGGGCTCAATGTGGTACTCACGCGACGCACGGCGCATCTGCGTGCCCACGCGGGCCAGATTAGCTTCCCCGGTGGCCGCATCGAGGCTCATGATGAATCGAGCCTGGCGGCAGCGCTGCGCGAGGCCGAGGAAGAGGTCGGCCTGGTGCCCGAGGCCGTGGAGCTGGTGGGACGGTTGCCGGTGTACCCGACGGGCACGGGCTTTCGGATCGATCCCTGGGTGGGCATCATCGCCCCGTCGGTTACGCTGGTGCCCGACCCCGGCGAGGTGGCGGAGATTTTCGAGGTGCCGCTGGCGTTCGTGCTGGACCCGGCGAACCACCGCCCGCATTCGCTGGATCGTGGTGGGCGCCGTTACCGACTGTGCGCCATCCCCTATGGTGACTACTACATCTGGGGCGCGACTGCGGCCATTCTGCGGGATCTCTACCGGCTGCTCGCGGATCAGCCGGATGCGCCACTGACGCCCTGAACCGGATGATCGATATCGATGTGTGAGCTTCTTGGCATGAGCGCCAATGTGCCTACGGACATCTGCTTCAGCTTCACGGGACTGATGCAGCGCGGCGGCGGTACCGGCCCGCATCGCGACGGCTGGGGTATCGCGTTCTATGAGGACGGCGGCTGCCGTACGTTCCACGACCCGCGGCCGAGCGTCGACTCGGAGGTGGCGCGGCTGATCCAGCGCTACTCGATCAAGAGCTGTAATGTCATTTGCCACATCCGCCAGGCCACGCACGGGCATGTGTCGCTGGAGAACACCCATCCCTTTCAGCGTGAGCTCTGGGGGCGTCCATGGGTGTTCGCGCACAATGGCAAGCTTCGCGGCGTACGCCGCTGGCGTCTGCGCCATTACCGGCCCATCGGCAATACCGACAGCGAATACGCCTTCTGCTGGATGATGGGGGAGTTGCGTGAGCGTTTCCCGAGGCCGCCACGCCGGCGGGAGACCGTCTGGCGCTATGTCCGCCAGCTCGCCGCGCACCTCCACGACGCCGGGACGTTCAACATGCTGCTCTCCGACGGCCGTGTGCTCTACACCTATTGCAGCACGCATTTGCACTGGCTGACCCGCTGTGCCCCTTTTGGCGAGGCTCAGCTCAAGGATTCGGAGGTCAGCGTGGACTTCGCCGAAGTCACCACCCCACATGATGTGGTCACCGTGATCGCCACCCATCCGTTGACGGACAATGAGCGCTGGACGCGCATCGACCCGGGCACGATGGTGGTCTTCGAGGGTGGTTTCCCCCGGCGGGTGAATGCGGCCGGTGGCATCGATCCCTTGCTCGTCCGCCATCCGCGACTCGGCACGCCGCTGGAGGGCCGGATCGCGGGGCAGCGGCCGTAGCCCGCCGCGCGCTAGCCGCGGGTGAGCAGTTGCTGCAGCTCGATGATCGCGGCGTTCGCCCGTGCGATGTACGAGGCGATGGTGAGCGAGTGGTTGGCGAGTACGCCGTAACCGTCACCATTGAGCACCGTCGGGCTCCACAGCGGCCGCTGTGTCTGTTCCAGGGCCTGGATGATCTGGTCGAGGCTCGCCTCGGCGTTCTTGTCCTCGAGCACATCGCGGAAATCCACTCGTGCGGCGCGCAGGAAATGCACCAGCGCCCAGGTGCTGCCGCGTGCCTCGTAGAAGACATCGTCGATCTCGAGCCACGGTGTTTCCGTGCGGATCTGCTGCGAGTGTTTCGGTGTCGACTGCCTGGCACTCGGATCACCGGCGAGGTCGACGTTGAACCGGTACTCGCCGACGCTGGCGCTCAGGCGCTGGGCGAGGCTGCCGAGGCGTTTGTTCACCACGCCGAGCCATTCGTTGAGGTTGTCGGCGCGGGCGTAGAACTGCGTGTTGCTGTCGTCGGGGTTGGCCAGCCGGGTGAGGTAGCGATCCAGCGCCTTGATGCCCTTGCGGTATTCCGATTCGGAGGCCGGAAACATCCAGGAGTCGGCGGGGAAGTTGAACTGCGGCTCTGCGATCGCGAGGTCCGTATCCTCGGACGATTGCGAGCGTGAACGGCTCATGTCATTGCGCAGTGCCTGGGCCAGATCGCGTACCTGTACCAGCGCACCGAATTCCCAGCGCGGCATGTTGTCGAGGAGCACGCTAGGTGGCGTGACGTCGTTGCCGAGATAGCCGCCTGGCTTGTCGAGCAGGGTGCTGGCGACGCCCATGAGCGCGGAAACCGTGACGCTGCCGGGGATGGTGGCGGGGTCGGTATCGCCGGGCACCGTGTCGCGGGCTTTGGCGATCACCTCGAAGGGTTCCGGGGAACGGCTCCAGTACCAGCCGAGGCCGACGAGCACGATGACGATCACGGCCACGGCGATGCCGGCGGGGCCCGCGATGTAGCGGCGTTTCATGGTGCGCTGGCCGGCTCGGGCGTGGCGGCGAGTTGAAAGACGTCCAATGCGATCGCGCAGCGACATGCCCCGGTCCCCCGAATGATTCATGAGCCGCCGATCATACCGACTGACGCCCGCGGCTCCCAGGGGGCGAGGGCGGAGATTGGGTCCGTGCGCCGGTCACCGTAGAATTGTCCGAATGAGTGAAACGACCGCTTTGCCCCGTGTCTCGATTCGTTACTGTCGCCGTTGCCGGTTCGTGCTGCGCGCCGGATGGCTGGCCCAGGAGCTGCTGTTCTCCCTCGGCGATCGTCTGGGGGAGGTCGCATTGGTTCCCGGCGAGGGCGGGGTCTTCGAGGTGGCGGTGGATGGCGAATGCGTGTTTTCGCGCGCCGATGCCGGTCGCTTTCCGGAGTCCGCGGAGCTCAAGCGACTGGTGCGTGATCGTATCGCCCCGGAAGTGGATCTCGGTCACAGCGAGCAGAAGCCGACATCTCAACGAGGGGATGCTGAATGATTGCGAGGTTGTCTCTGGTGGTTGCGCTCGTGGTGGGCGTCATGTCGTCGACCCACGCCGTGACGTTCCCGCTGCCGCCGACCGATGTGGACGTCGTGGGCCACCTGGAGGTGGAACGCGCGTCGGCGGACGAGACGTTACTGGACATCGGCCGGCGCCATGGCCTCGGCTATGAGGAAATGCGCATCGCCAACCCCGGTGTGGATCTGTGGGTGCCGGGAGAGGGAACGGAGGTCATGCTGCCCAAGCGCTTCGTGCTGCCGGATGCGCCGAGGGAAGGGGTGGTGCTCAATGTCGCCGAGATGCGGCTTTATTATTATCCCGACGCCGGCTCAGGGCAGGCGCGCACCGTCGAAACCTACCCCGTGGCGATCGGCCGCATGGATTGGAATACCCCCCTTGGCGAGACGCGCATTATCGACAAGGTGCGCAATCCGGCGTGGTATCCCCCGGAGTCCATCCGCCGCGAAGCGGCCGCCGAGGGCCGGCATGTACCGGATGTGGTGCCGCCCGGGCCGAATAACCCCCTCGGGCGGTTCAAGATGCGCCTGGGCATCCCGGGATATCTGATTCACGGCACCAATCGCCCCTGGGGGGTGGGCATGCGGGTGACTCACGGCTGTGTGCGCATGCTCCCGGAAGACATCGAGCAGCTCTTTCCCCGCTTGGGCGTGAATACCCCCGTGCGCATCGTCAACCAGCCGGTCAAGGCTGGGTGGGTGGCCGGTCAGCTTTACGTGGAAGTGCATCCGGTGCTGGACGAGGAGGGTGGCGAGGGTAGAGCGCCGAGCCTCGATCAGGCGCTGGCGGCGGTGGGGGCGGCGGCCGGCCGAGGACCGGGGCGCGTGGACTACGAGCGCCTGCGCGCGGCATCGCGCACGCCCAACGGCATACCGCTGCTCATCAGCCGTTCGGAATGAGCGACGGAGTGCTTGCCGGTGAACGATGGCGTGACCGTGACATGATCGGCGGCGTGCCGTCCGGCGCGTTGCCCGGGCGCAACACGCCGGGCTGCGCCATGCCTTGCGGCGCCGTCTCCCGGACGAAAAAAAGCCCGGCCATTCGGCCGGGCCCTTCGCATGGGAGCGAGGCGATGCTTACTTGTACATCGCCTTCTTGAACATGCGGTCGATCTTCTTGCTGTTCTGATCGGCGGTGTACTGAGCGGACTCGGCCAGCTCATGCGCCTCATCGGCAGTGGCCTGCGCCTCGTCGGCCGCGTCCAGCGCCGCGTCGGCGGAAGCCTGGGCGTCGTTCGCGGTGGCCTGGGCCTCTTCCGCGGTCGTCAGTGCCTCGTCGATGCGGGCGTTCATTTCCTCACGGGCCTGTGACGCGCAGCCGACCATCACGCTCAGGGAGGCCGCCGCGACGGAAAGCTTAAGCAGGGTCTTGAGAGTGTGGGACATGAAGCGACTCCTTGTTCTTCACTCTATTGGGTAACCGTGAACGATTCCCGCGTCCGTTGTTGCGCGCGGCGACAATCGTCGCTGCCATATTACGGTTCGTACGTAGCGTTGCAAGCGTGCCACGACGGCCAGTCGGTTACGCAGCCCCGGTGCGGGGACGATTTTGCCAACTCGCGCCGCATTGTTACCGGATGACGACACGGCTGCCGAGGCGAATGTGGCGCAGGAGGCGCTCGATCTGGGCGTCCGTCATTGCTACGCAGCCCTCGGTCCAGTGCAGGCGTTCGTGGATGTCCGTGTCCGCCTTGCCCAGCCCGTGCAGACCGATATAGCCACCGAGGCGCGTGTTCTGTGGCACCCGTCCGCGCTCGATGCTCCTGTCGAGCAGCGCCTGATAGCGCTCGTCGTCGACCACACCGCGCCGGTGGGCCAGGTCGAGATGGGACAGGGTCGGGTAGTCGAGCTCCACGAAAACATGAAAGCGGCTGCTGCGGTCGATCCGGGTGATGCGGTATTCGCCGCGCGGCGTGGTCTCGTCGCCGAAGAGGTGCAGGTCGGAGATGCCGCCGCGGCCGAACGAAAGGTTCTCCAGCGTCTCGATGACGTTATCGCCGTTGCGTACCTGTGCGGTGTCCGATTCCGTGTCGATGAGCACCCAGGGGTTGGCGGCAGCGATCGGCAACGCGAAGGCCAGGAGCATCATGGCCACGAGCCCGCGGACTATGCGCATGGGTCGTAGGCTCATAGTAGAAATCGATAGAGGCTGTCGGTATCGAAGGGCCAGCCGAGCTCCGCGCCCGTATCCGGCCGGCGCACCACCGGAATACGCTCGGCGTAGGCTGTTTCCCAGCCTTCGTCGTCGAGGACGTCCCGGGCTTCCAGCTCGATACCGAGCCGGCGGATGACAGGATCGAGGATTCGCTCAGCCTCGTCGCACAGACGGCAGCCGTCGGTCGTGTAGAGTTCCAGCCTGGAGATACGCGCCATGAGTTCCGTGATTGTCGTGGTGCCCCGTCTCGGGGAATCGTTCAGCGTTTCCCCGTCGATGGCAGAGTTTGCCACAGTTTCACCGCCGGCGTGGACCGACGCATCGGGTGAACGGAGCGTGGCGATTCCGTTCCGGCTGTTGGCGTCGGCACTCGTATTCCCGGCGCCGTGATGCGTGTCCAAGCGTTGCTATATCGCTGTCAATGCGCGTGCCGCGTTACTGTGCGTCGGCTTTTTCTTTCTTGAGCTGGTTTCTACCGGATTCCTTGTGGTGATGACCTGGTGATCGAGCATGACGCAATGCGGGCGAGCCCGCCTGCACTGTGTCATCGCCGCGCGGCTAGTAGCTGGATGATGGCCTCTTCACCGGCAGTCGCTCGTAGGCCGCGTTACCGAGCCCGCCGACTGGCGCCTCCAACGCCGGGTCGCCGCTCACGCCCAGCCGTTGTACGCTCTCGCCATTTGCATCCGGCGAGACTTTTTGCCAGTAATCGAGCTCATTGAATACGCCCGACGACCCGGCCGAGAGGACGGAGGTCACCAGTCGGGCGCCGGTGGTGACCAGCACGCCGGTGCTGAGCGCGCCGCCCGTCGTGGTGCATTGGAATGCAGCGTCGGAGAAACTGCAGGTCGCCGACAGCGATACCGTCGACGGCACACCGTCAATGGTGAGGGTCAGCGTCTGGTCGAGGGCGTTCCCGTCGATCGTCATGCGCCCGGAGACATCGACGCCGGGCTGTCTGCTGTCGATCACCGATTGATCCGCGAGTTGTAATGATCCGCGGGTGAGCTCGTAGGTGCCGTCCAGTTTCGTGACACCGTCGTGGACTTGGGATATGGCGAAATTCTGAATGCTCTGTCGCCATTTCAATGTGATGCCTTTTCCCGCGCTCGGAAAATCCTCGAGGACGACGGTGGCGTCTACCCCCCGCTGGAAGCTCTCCCCCAGCGTCACCACTTCGAACCTGGCGCTGTCGAACTGCTCGCCGTCGGCATAGGCGCGCACGGTGTGGGTACCTTCGCCGAACAGGTTGTAGTTGAGCAGCAGTGCGTAGCCGTTATCGCTGTCGCCGCAGACGCGAGCGGTATCGCCTCGCGGTGTTCCGTAGGCTGCCTCCACCGGAGGGCCGTTATCGAACCGGAGCTCGATGGTTTCGGCGTCACAGTACCAGCCTGAGACGATACCAATACCGCTGATGGTACTGCCGTTGCCCGGATTCTCCACCAACCCTTGCGCCATCGCGCCCATGGACAGTGGC
This sequence comes from Arhodomonas sp. AD133, assembly GCF_051195215.1. Lineage (NCBI taxonomy): Bacteria > Pseudomonadati > Pseudomonadota > Gammaproteobacteria > Chromatiales > Ectothiorhodospiraceae > Arhodomonas > Arhodomonas sp. AD133. The sequence continues at coordinate 64,321 of NZ_JBNAZM010000004.1, forward strand.
AGAAGGACGCCACCGCCGATAATCGACAACAATCTGCTGCGTAGCATGGGTGTGCCCCCTCATCCCGGAAATTGATCGACTGACCCGCCCGACGGTTTCCCGCGTTGTGTCAGTCGCCTGGGGAAACGCTGAAGAACTCGCGCGAGCCTTGCCACGCTTTCGCTCGCGCGCCTTGCAGCCGGGCCGCACGAGCGCTCTGACACGTGGCATTACCTGTGATCGGATTAGTAGCTCGCGTACCTTCGGAATCCAAGCAGTCTCTCGGCAGTCATTACCTGTCACCATCATCGGTGTCGGGCCAGTGCCCGTCGGAGGCGGCGAACGTGGAATCCCGGCCGGAAGCGGTCTGTTCGCTGTGGCGGAAACTGCAGATGCCAGGGCACCAGAGCCAGCCGACGAGATGGCGTCCCGGGGCCATGCAGCGTGCCCCACATCAGGCGCAGATTCGATTCCGTCACGAATCGCCCCGGTGGCCGCTGTGCCAGCACGTAGCGATCGAACAGCCGGTCCCGTGCGCTGACGAGCAGGGCGTCCGCAAGACCGCGGGCGGCCAGCCAGTGCTCAATCGTCTCCGGTACCCGAATCACGTTGCGCCGTGCCAGACCACCGAGTAGCGTTCTCACGCACGGCTGGACGTGTGTGGCGCTGGCGAAGGCCAGAAATTTCGACCAGTCGAATGCCTTGCCGCATTGACGCAGAAGGAAGACAGCATCAAAGAGTGCCGAGACGCTGCCGGGACGACGCCATTCCGCCGCCCAATGGCAGGCGATATAGACGAGCTCAAGCTCCGGCGCCAACCGAGCGACCGGAGATCCGTCGATCTCCCAGGGCCGGCAGTTGGCGCGCATCGTCTGCATATCGAGCGGGCGGACCTGCGAGAACGGTGAATGGGGTGGGCTCAGTGCCGTGTGCACCTCCACCCACAGGCCGGTTTCGCGGTGGCGCATCGGCATACCATGATGATGCGTCCGGTAGTGCCCCGCCGGACGTGTGGATCGCGGGCAGTAGCCGAGCCCGGCGAGCGTGGCCTCCGCCGCCGGCACGTCCGGGGGCGCCAGGAGCAGGTCCGTGTCCGCCATCGTGCGGAGACTGCGCGCCGGGTAGTACGCCGAAGCGACCGCGATGCCTTTGAGCAGTACCGGTCGTAGGTGGCATCGGCCTCGCAGTGCAACGAGGAGATCACGCAGCGCATCAAAGCGTTCGCGTGTAATGAATTCGGCAGTCAGTCGCGCGGCCTGGACCCGCTCCAGCGCCGCGGGTGAGATGCGCTGGGATAGCTCCGGCACGAGATGAAACAGCAGAGGGCCGATTCCGGATTCCAGGAGGCCGTCCACGGCTTCGTCCGGGATGGTCTCCAGAGCATGGCGGGGAGACTCGCCAGCGGCGCGAAGAAGCAGATCGGTCAGCAGGGATGCCTTCATGGGCTCACCCCTGCTACGTTTGTATACGGTGCAGCCCGAAAAGAGCGATTACCAGGCGACGGGCACCGTTGGTAAAGGGAGCTCAGATGACGGATTCCCGACCGCGGCGACGGCCGAATCTCCGTGGCGAGGCGATCGGCGACGATTACATCATTCTCGACCGAGATGGCGAGCGGGTCCATCAATTGAACGAAACCGCCGGTTTCGTCTGGACGCTCATCGACGGTGAGCGCCGGGTCGATGAAATTGTCGACGCGCTCTGCGAGGCCTATGACGTATCCCGGGAGCGGGCACACCGCGATGTGAACGACGTGATCGAGTCGTTCATCGCTGCCGGATTGCTCGATACGGGCGACTGAGCCGACGTCCCCGGCGGGCGAATGGCGGTGTGGGCGATTCGTCATGGACCGCGTCATCATCATCCCGTCGACCGTCGTTGAGGGCCTGCGCCGGGGGGCTCGAAACCGGGGGCCTGCGATACACGTCGGTCTGCTGCCGTCGCGAGATTCGACGTGAAATCCGCCAGCAGCTCACAGGTTTCCGGCAGCCCGCCGCGGTTGATGATGTACAGGTGGTCGCATCGGGATGCCAGCGTCACCACGGCGTTCAGCCCATCATTGCCGTGAGCCAGGGCGTTCAGGGTATTCGTGTAAAGCCTTACGGCGGCTTCGCTCGCCGGTATTCGTCGTATCGACGGGGCCGGCTCGTCTGCCGAGTTTTGGAGAAAACCGATCGAGCCGACGGGGAGAGGGGCGCGCAACGCGCCATTGAGGCCGTGACTGTGCGGAATTGCCACGTGTATCGTGCGTTCGGTTTCCAGCGACGACGCCGGAAGCGAATACGGCGGAGGCGGCCTCCACTTCAGGCAGAGCGCGTGCGGGTAAGCGAGAACGCGCATCCGGGCCAGATCAATGGGGGCGAGCTCGTCACTGGCGTACCCGAAACCGTGACGCAGCAGTGCCCACGTCGTGGTGGATTTGCCCGAGCCCGACGCCCCGCAGATGATATGCGCGTGGCCCTCCCTGATCACGACGGCCGCGTGCAGGAATAAAAGCTCGTAGCGCAGCCGCTCCAGGCTGATCGTGAGCGCCTTTTCGAATTCGTAGACGAATTCCGCCTTGCTGCATGCCACGAAACGCTGCCCGTGGCGCACGCATTGAAGTGTTCCGCCCGGGCGCCGGCGAATGTGATACCGGAGATGGAATTCACCGGGTGGCCCCATCATCGATTGATAGAGATATTCGAGCCACCGTGTCGCCGTGGGACAATGGCTGTCCACCCGGATACGCACACCGGCTATGGATAGGAAAAACACATCCATATCGACACGCATTCCCCCATGCAGAGGCAGCCTCCGCACCAACGCGTCAATCGGTTACGTTGCCCTGCCGGTGAGCTACTTCTGTTCCGAATCGAAGGGGCCCGGATTCCCCAGTAACGTGCCCGGACCGCGTTTGCTCTGTACATGGGATGGAACGCGACTCCGCGAGGATCCCAGTGCATTGCCAGGGCCTCTGCCGCGGCGGACATGTCCCCCGCTCGAACCGTTCTTTGCGAATGCCGGCATGGCCGTGAACGTGAGAATTGCCGGAACCACGTAGGTTGTTTTCCTGAGGAATTCACGCCTGGATGATTGTTGACTCATTGCCCCGATCCCCTGTTATAACTACGAGTGTAAAATTATTTGACAGTTTTTTCTGCACACTCCATGCAAAATCCTTATGGGAAATATTTAGCACAATGGCGTGTGATGCGCTAGCCAGATTTTCTGGGGCGGGGGGCGCGAGGCGTGTCGAGATGGGGAGGGAACTGCTTGCAGCGCCTCGGGATGCGGTAGTCAGCCCCGGTGCTTGAGAGGATCCTGCCGGCTGAACCGCTCGTCGAGAAACCGCCCGTGGGCGGCGAGGTCCGCAGCATTGCCCTGATACACCTCCTCGGCGATGGACTCCAGCTCCTCGGCCAGGATGCGGAGTTGCTGTGTGACCAGGTCCCGGGCGGTCTGGCCATTACGAACCTTGCGTTGTGTCGCAAAGCGCCGGGGGAGCTTGAGATACCGTTCCAGAGTGTCCGGCAGATACTGAGTCACCGTGGCGCGGAGGGTGTAGGCGGCTTCGCGGCCGGCGTCGGATTCGCCGCGCACCGCGAGCACAGCCTCCACCGCTTCGACGATGCGGTCGAGCTCGTGTTGTACCGGCGGCGTCAGCCGCGGTCGTACCGCGTCAACGGTGAATAGCAGGGCCGCGCGCAGTGATTCCGGATCGTTGTCCGGCAGGGCCGGCCGCAGGGCTACCTCCAGGCCAAGCCAGCGCTCGATGAGGCCGGGTCGATCGGCCCAGGCCAGGTGAACGCCCGCGTAGGCTGTCGCGGCCACCCCGATCTCCAGGGCCGTGGCAAGCCCGGGTACCTGCCAGTGGGGAAATGTCAGGGCGTAGTGGCAGGTCAGGAAGCCGGCGGCGGCGACGCCGCCGGCGACCGTTTCCCGTACGACCTCGTATGGCCGCAACGCCTGCATGTCAGTCGCCCTCGAGCCAGCGCCGCACCCGGTCGCTATTGGCGTTGAGCCAGTCCCGAAGCGCGCGACGGTGGCCTTTCTCACGGGCCGCTGCCATGAGCGTCTCGAGGTCGTTCAACTCGAAATGCATGCGCTCGAGGAACGCGGCGACCTTCGGGTTGTCCGAGGCGAATCCCTTGCGTGCCATGGCATGGACCGACTCTTCGCCCTCGTAGACGCCTTTGGGGTCGTCGAGGTAACGCAGATCGTACGCCGCCCATTTCCAGTGCGGTCGCCACGCGGTGACGACGATGGGGCGCTTCTCCGCGACGGCTTTGCCCAGACGCTGCGCCATCGCCGGTCCGCTCGATGCTTTCAGCGAATACGCATCGAGACCGTAGGTTTGCATCGCGTCTTTCGTCAGGCCCGTGATTCCGGCCGATTCGCCGATGCCCTCGATCTCGCCGTCGAACATGTCGGCATTGGCGGCGAGGTCGTCGATGGATTGAATCGACGCGTCGACGTAGGCGGGCACGGCGAGGCCCAGGTTCGCACCCTCGTAAAGCGTGCCCAGGTCTTCGAGGCGGTTACCGTACTCGCGCAGGTACTTCGCGTGAGTCTTCGGTTGCCATGACATCAGCATGACGTCGAGATCGTTTTCCGCGAGTCCGCGGTACTGCACGGACACATCGGCGAGGGTCAGCTCGACGTCGAGGCCCACCCGGGAGAGCACGAGCGCGACCATCTTGCTGATGACTTCGGCGTCCGACCACGCAGTCCAGCCGATGCGGACGTCGGGCGCATTCGTACGCCCGGTGGCCGGGAGGGAAACGGACAGGGCGAGAATCGCCGCGAGAAGCATCCGGCCCGCACGGCGAGAGACGGTATTGTTACTGTTCATCGAAATTCTCCACGGGCTCGAACGAGGACGATTCGGCCAGTACGCTCGACAGCCCCTGGGCAAGCTGGTCCGGGTCGTTCGCCGACTGGTAGTGGACGAGTCCCGGCTGGCGCAGCGCGCTGTCGTCGATGCAGAAGCCGATCGTGTGGATCTCCACCGGATTGGCCGGATTGCGCAGGATCCGCTCGACTTCCGGTAGCGGGTTCTCGCCGTCGGAGTGTTCGCCGTCGGTGATCATCACGATCTGGTATCGGCCATAGCCGAGCTGGTAGCGGGCGCGATCGGCGAGCAGCTCGTGAGCGGCCTGCATGGCGGATCGCAGCGGTGTGCCACCGCCGGGGTGAACCTTGTCGGCGGCGGCGATGAAGGCGTCGCGGTTGTCGGTGCCAAGCGGCACCAGAGTCTCGATGCGGCCGCTGGTGAACGCGATGAGCCCCAGGTTGGCGTCGTGGGGTACCGAATCCGTCCAGGTAGCCAGTGCGGCGCGGGCGGCCTGTGCCTTGGAGTGATACTGACCGGAACAGGCCTCATTGCCCATCGAGCCGGACATATCGAGGACCACGACCACGTTGGTGCGCTGCGGGTTCGCATCGAGCCTGGCGTCATCGGGCATGTCGCCGGACGGCCAGTTCCGGTCCGTGATCGCGGACCACTTGCCGGTGTCGACGTCGGGTTGGGAGCGGTCGCACGCGGCCAGCGCGCTCAACCCGGCGACGCCGACGAGCAGGGTCATCAACGTCCTCGCGACTGTTGCCGTCGTCAATCGTGTCATCGGGTTCCCTCCCTCACCACGAGTTCGGTGGTGTGAACGTCGAGCTCTCGGCCTCGACGCGAATGGCACGGAAGGTCACCCTCATGTTGGATAGCCACTGCGCTTCCGTTTTCGGGGGGCAGGGGTCGCCGCCGCAGATGCCGGTCTTGGGATCGGAGAAGCCCAGGCCTTCGGTCACGAACTGGGACCGGTCCATTTGCACGCCCTGGGATTCGGCGAACTCGATGACCGTATCCCGAACCGAAACCGCACGGCTGCGGCTCAGGTTACGTGCGGCCTGCCGGATGGAGCGCAGCGTGCTCAGGCTGGCGCCCTTTTTCTTCTTCTTGAGATAAGACAGGGGGTCGGCATGGCCCTCCACGGTGAAGATCGCGCCGCCATACTTCGACGCGGCTTCCACGATGGTCGTGAACTCCTCGCGGTATTCGGAGATCGGGAAGCTCGACTGGTTCGGTTTGAAATGGATCTCGAACGAGGCGATCGTCTTGCGGTCGAGCTGTCCCTGCTTGCGTTGCTCGCTGACCATCTTCGCGGCTTCGTTCTGGTCGAACGAGGGCAGCTCCACGCGGCGCTTGTCGAAGACACCCTCGGCCAGGGCCGCGTAGTCGTAGCCCGCCATCTCGATCTCGTGTGCACTGTCGAGCACGCCGAGCGGCACCAGGACGTTGGCGATGTCCGCGTTGACGTTGCGGAACGAGCGCGGGTGATCATCCCGGGCCCAGTCCACGTTGCCCTGCATGCCCGACGTCTCCACCGTCGACCACATCGTTTTCGCCGCCTCGGTGGCCGAGCTGTCGCCGAGCAGGTGCGTTGCCACCGCCTCCCAGTCGACGATCAGTTTCTTCACGTCCTCACGGGCCTGTTCCTCGGCACGGAACAGCGCGGAGACGAATCGCTTCACCTGTTCTGGGTTCGCTTCGAGGTAGTCCGAACGCACCGCGTAGACTTCCGAGACGGCCCGGTTGGCGGCTTGTGTCGAGAACAGGATCTCCGCACCCTTGACCGAACCTTCGGCGCCGGTCCCGGTTTCGCCGCCACTGGTGAGCACGTTGGCGTCGGGGCGGAAGACCAGCGCCGCATCGATGCCGTCGTCGCGGTAGAAGTGTCCGCCGGGCGTCGCATCCCCGAACCCGGTTTGCGCGTCGGTGTAAACGAGCGTCGGCTGCTGCCACGAGTCGCCGGCGTCGCTCACTTGCTTTTTCGCCGCGGCGAGAACGCTCGCGAGCAGGTCCGTCTGGGGCCCATGAGCTTCCAGCACGATCGTGGCTCCGGAGAGATCGGCGAGGTCGTCGATCCGGTCGCGGGCGACCAGCGCGTCAGCGCCCGTGGACCAACCGTGCTGATAGATCACCACCATCGCGGTGCGCTCATCGGCTTCGGTGACCGCTGCCGCCATCTGCAGCTGCGCCTGGGTGCCGCGCAGAACGGGGCTCTCGCAGCTCAGGTAGGCATCGAGTTGGCCGGCAAGATCGTTCTCGCGCCAGAGCTCGACGTCAAGGTCCTGCTGGTCGAAAGGGCTGCCGCCGTCGGTCTCGAGCGTGTAGCCGTTGCCGTAGAGCGGGACGAGGTCGACGCCGGAGCTGCGTAGCGGCACGCGCAACGTGTCGCTGGAACGGCACGCGCGCACGCTCGCGTCGACCTTATCGGCGAGCGGTTGCTCCGGCGCAGCGTGTACCGCGCTGATAGCGAGCGCCGCAGCCATGGCAAACGTGGTTCGCAAATGCATGGACGACTCCTGGGTGTGGAAACGGGTCAGGGGTTGAGCCGAACCTCGGCGCGACTCAGGCGGCGCTGGTAACCGCGTTCGCCTTCACCCCCGCGTTGCTCGAGCGGTTCGGCACCGCCCATGGAGTGCGTCTCCAGGCGGTCGGTGGCGATGCCGGCATCACGCAGCGTCTGTGCGACCGCTTCGGCGCGATCGAGCCCGAGAGCCTGGTTGGCTTCGGGGTCGCCACGGGTGCCCGTGTGGCCGATGACGACGGCGTCGTAAGCCGGCTGGCGGGCCATGATCGCGGCGATTTGGTCGACCTGGCGTTCGCCGGTTTCGGACAGGCTGGTGCCGCTGGCGAAATCCACCGTATAGCGGCGCGGATAATGGTCGCGCCCGGCATAGTCCAGACCGAGCGCGGCGACCACGGCGATGAGCACGAGGGCAAGCCCGAAATAGCGCTTCGGATTCATTGCGGTCGTTCGGCGTCAGATGTCGAGGCGTGCAGCCGCCGCCGCATCGCTGGTGCTTACGGTTTCGCGCGCCTCTTCGCGCTGCACCCGGTCGAGGCGTTCGCGTGCCTCGCCGATCTCGCCCTCAAGGGTTTCGACGGTCTGCTTCATGCTTGCCAGCGCCCGGGTCTTGTAGTCGGACATCTCGTCCATCGCGGCGTAGATGTTGGTGAAAGCGGCGCTTAGCTTGTCCATATCCAGGGTCGAGCCCGCGGCCTGCTCGTGGATCTGGGCCGATTGTTCCTTCATGAGCTCACTGGTGCCCTGGATCAGATCGCTCGTCGTCTGGTTCAGCGCCTGGATCTGCTCGAGCACGAGGCGCTGGTTGGTGAGAGCCTGGGCGACGATCGTCGCCGTGCGCAACGCCGAGATGGTGACACTGGTGGCCCGCTCTACACCCTTGATGAGCTCCAGATTGTTCTTCCGGATCATGTCCAGCGCCATGTAGCCCTGGATGGATACCGCGAGCTGGCTCTGCAGATCCTGGACCTTCTGGCGGGTGTAGAACAGCAGCTCTTCGCGCACGGCCTTGGCCTTCTGCGCGTTCTGGCTCTCGATCTCCGCGACCCGTTTCTCCAGCGCGGCATCGATCTGCCTGCCCAGGTAGACGTACTCCTCGAGCTTTTGCATGACCTCCCAGAGGTGGCGCTTCTCTTCCTCGATGGAGGCGTTGTCGCGTTGGAGCTCATCGCGCCCGTGGTACAGCGACTGGATGATGGCGTCGATATGGCTCTGAGCGGACTGGTATTCGCGGAAGTAGTCGCGCAGCTTGTTGCCCCAGGGAATGAATCCGAACAGCTTCTTGGGCTCGAAGAGGTTACCGCGTGTCGACGGGTCCAGCTCCTCGACGACACTGCGCAGCTCGAGCAAGGACTTGGAGACGTCGCTGTCACCCGAAAGCGCGCCCTGGTCCATCGCCTTGACCGGCTTGTCCAGCAGGCGGTTGGAGACGTTGGCCGCCTCGCGGATGTAATCGTTGCCCATCTGGTGGGCGCTCTGAACCGCTCCCTTGAAAGCGTCGCTCTCGGGTTCGGCGGCGACTATCGCGTCCACGAATTCGGTGGCGCGCTCGGCGAGCTCCTGCTGGCGCCCTTCGGCGACGGGCACCTTGTGCTCGGCCTCCTCCGGCGCGACCTTGGCCGGCGGTGCCGGCGGCTGGAGCGCGTCCCCGTCCCCCTGCCTGGCAGTGTCCGTCTCCGCGTCCATCGCTGTATCTCCCAGTCGGATATTATCCAGTCGGATATTATTATGTCAGTCCGCATCCGCGCGGATGCATGCGTTAGGGCAGCACAAGAATGCGGGGATCGGGTGCGTACTGCAACCGCGCGCGTCGCCTCCTCCAGGCCGCCCCCGCGGATGTGGCCTATCGACATCCTAATGAAGGTCGCTTCCGAGGCTCAAATGTGGTCGCCGATGGGACGCGATGCGACTTGGCAACCCCGACGACTCCGGGGAGTGGGTATCGTGCGCGTACTGCGATGTCCTGCCCGTCGACCTCATGGCCAATGCGTCGTTGATCAGGGGGAGTGGACGGTGCGGGCGACGTGCGGGCTTGCGTTGACGAGTACTCGTTGCCAAGCTCGCCCTCGCAACGGCGCGCCCATTGGGGGGGGGGGCGTGGGCCTCGCGCGGGAACGGTGTTGTCCGCGCGGACACTTGAATGTTGCTGCGTGTCGAGAAAGCGTAGCGATGGCGTGGCAGCGCGAACGCGTTCGGTGATGCAGGAAGTGGATACGATTACAGCTTCGCGAGCGCCTGGCTTGACGGGCAGCTCTGAGCAGGAACCGGGGCATGCGCCGGACCGGCGTCTTTCCATCGCGCCGATGATGGACTGGACCGACCGTCACGCGCGCTATCTGCTGCGTCTGATAAGCCGCCGGACGCTTCTGTATACCGAGATGGTGCCCGCGCAGGCACTGTGGCATGGCAAGGCCGAGCGCTTTCTGGCTTTTGATGCGGCGGAGCATCCGGTGGCGCTGCAGCTCGGCGGGTCCGATCCTGCACAGCTCGCCTACGGGGCCGAGCTGGGGGCGGCCTGGGGCTATGATGAGATCAATCTCAACTGCGGCTGCCCGAGTGATCGGGTGCAGTCGGGGCGTTTCGGCGCGTGCCTGATGGCGGAGCCGGCCCTGGTGGCGGAGCTGGTGGCTGCCATGCGCGGGGGGACGTCGCTGCCGGTGACCGTGAAGACGCGCATCGGCATCGACGATCTCGACGAGTACCGTCACCTGGCGCGTTTCGTGGAGACGGTGGCGGGGGCGGGCTGTCGGTCGTTCACTATCCACGCGCGTAAGGCCTGGCTGCACGGTCTCAGCCCCAAGGAGAACCGGGACATTCCGCCCCTGGATTATGAGCGCGTCGCAAGGCTGAAGGATGATTTCCCGGAGCTCGAGATCGTGCTCAACGGCGGCGTGAAGACGCTGGACGAGGCGGAAACGCTGTTGGAGCGCTTCGATGGCGTGATGATCGGCCGCGCGGGTTATCAGACGCCGTACCTCCTCGCTGAGGCGGATCGTCGCATTTTCGGGTTGTCCGCACCGGCGCCGGCACGGGAGGCGGTGGCCCGGCAGTACATGGATTACGTCGCCCGCGAGCTCGAGGCGGGCGTCCGGCTGTCCCGCATGAGCCGCCATCTGGTCGGGCTGTTTCAGGGGCTGCCGGGCGCGCGCGCCTGGCGTCGCCATTTGAGTGAGTACGGGCCGCGGCGTGATGCCGGCGTCGATGTCATCGCCGAGGCCCTCGAGCACGTTGCCGTCCCGGCGATGCCGGCGAGTGCCTGAAGGGCCGGTGACGTTGAGCGTCTAGCCCAACCGGAAGAAGCGCCGCGCGTTCGCCGTGGTGCGCTCTGCCAGGGCAGCAGGGTCCTCGCCGCGGAGCTCCGCCAGGCGCCTGGCGATGTGGGGCAGAAAAGCGGGCTCGTTGCGGCCGCCGGCCGGTTTCGGTTTGAGATCGCGTGGCGGCAGAAAGGGCGCGTCGGTTTCTATCAGTAGCCGCTCGGGGGGGATGTCCGCGATGCAGGCGCGCAGGGCGTCACCGCGGCGCTCGTCGCAGATCCAGCCAGTCACGCCGATATGGCAGTCGAGATCGAGCAGGGGCCAGAGAACTTCGCGGCCGTCGGTGAAACAGTGCACGACGGCATCGACCAGTGAATCCCGGTAGTCGGCGAGAATGGCGGTGAACCGCTCGGCGGCATCCCGCTGGTGGAGAAAGACCGGCAACCCGTGCTCGGCGGCGATCTCGAGCTGGGCGGCGAATGCGCGTTCCTGTGCCGGCCGCGGGGAGAAGTCGCGGTTGAAGTCGAGGCCGGTTTCGCCGATGGCGACCACCGCCCCGTGTCGCTGGAGCTCGCGCAGGTCGCCGTCGACCTCGGCGGACCAGTCCGCGGCATGGTGTGGATGGACTCCCGCAGTGCTGCTGCATCCCGAGGCGGCGCTCGCGTAATCGGCAGCGGCGCGAGACCCCGCCAGATCGACGCCGGTGAGTATCATGTGTACGACGCCGGCCTCGCGGGCGCGCTCGGCGACCGCCTCGCGGTCCTGCGCGAAGCGTCGATGGGTGAGGTTGACCCCGATGTCGACCAGCGGGCTTAGCGGTTCCATTCACGCCTCCGGTTGTCGATGATCGGGGCATGGTACGAAGGAAGCCGATACTGGGGAAGCCATGACACGCAGCGATATTGACTGGAACCGCCTGCCGATGGACTGGGTCGGTAACTGGTCGGGCCGACGTGCAGCACTCACGCCGGCGCGCGAGGCGCTCGTCGACGTGGTGGGCGGCCGGCGCTGGCGTTATGCGGAGCTGGACGCATGGGCGTGTCGCCTTGGCAACTGGCTGACCGATACCCTGGGTATCGCGCCCGGTGAACGTGTGGCGCTCATCGCCCGGAACGTGCCCGAGGCCGTGGCAGTGTATCTCGCCTGCGGCAAGCTCGGCGTGGTTCTCGTGCCGTTGAGTCACCGCCTCACCGCCGGCGACATCGCCGAGCTCACCGAGCGTAGCGGCGCTCGCGCGGTTCTTTTGGACCCGGCGCTCGGCGAGGCGCCGCTGGCGGGCCTATCCGCGGGTACCGCCGTGGTCCCGATGGACGCGGAGTGGGAAGCGCGGGTCGGGGGTGCCTCGGTAGCGGAGTGCAACCGGCCGCTTGCCCTGGAAGATCCGTTTCTCTACGTGCATACGGGCGGCAGCACCGGCACTCCCAAGCTCTGCGAAATTTCCCACCGACAGATGGTGTGGAACTCCGTGGAGCTGATCGCCTCCAGTGTCGACGGACTGGGCGCCCGGCGCGAGCTCGTGTTGTTCCCCCTCTACCACATCGGTGGCTGGAACACCGTGACGCCGGTTTTCCATGCCGGCGGGTGCGTCGTGCTGCTGCCGGCATTCGACCCTGCCGCCGTTCTGGCGGCGATAGCGGCCGAGTCGGTCAACCACTTCGGGGCGGTGGAGACCATGCTGCATGCTCTGAGCGCCCACGAGACGTTCGCGCAGAGCGACCTGAGCTCCCTTGCGGCCATCACGACAGCGGGAGCACCCTGTAGCGATGCGGCCATGGCGCCTTTCCGGGCGCGCGGTGTCGCCGTTGGCCAGTCCTACGGCCAGACCGAAGCCGGTCCGTCGAACTTCATCCACCTCGGCCGTGAGGACGACCCCGGGGCGCTCGAGCGGTTCTCCCAGAGCGTGGGAACGAGCTTCCTGCACTGTGACTACCGAATTGTCGGCGAATCGGGCTGCGCGTTGCCGGCGGGGGAGGTGGGTGAGCTGTGGTTGCGCAGCCCGCACGCCTTCGAAGGCTACGTCGGCGATCCCGAGCGGTCCCGGCAGGTTCTCGATGCCGACGGCTGGGTGCACACGGGGGATCTGGCGCGGGCCGATGAGGGTGGCCGCGTGTATATCGTCGGCCGCGTGGACAACATGTTCGTCAGTGGCGGTGAGAACATCGCGCCGGAGGAGATCGAGCGGGTGCTGCTGGCACATCCGCGCATTGCGCAGGTGGCGGTGTATGCGAGCCCGGATGCTCACTGGGGGACCGTGCCGGCGGCCGTGGTAGTGGCGTCCGCGGGGGCGTCTGCGCCGGATGCCGAGGCGCTCGATGCGTGGCTCGAGGGGCGGCTCGCCCGCTTCAAGCGCCCGAGACGTTACCATGTAGTCGATGAGCTGCCGCTGACAGGGGCGGGCAAAATCGATCGCGAAGCGCTGCGCCGGCGGCATGGCGGTGCAGCACCGGGATTCAGTGGAGCGAAGGAGACATGACACAGGCACGGGTTCTCATCGTTGCCGGTTCCGACTCCGGCGGCGGCGCCGGCATTCAGGCGGATATCAAGGCCGTGAGCGCCCTGAGCGGCTACGCGGCGACGGCGGTCACAGCGCTCACCGCCCAGAACACGCTGGGCGTGCAGGGCGTCTGGCCGGTACCCGCCGATTTCATAGCGGCGCAGATGCGCTCCGTGCTGGACGACATTGGTGCGGACTGTGTGAAGACCGGCATGCTGCACGATGCCGAGGTGATCGATACGGTCGCGGACGGGCTCGCGGCGGGGGCGCCGGATGCGCCCCTCGTCGTCGACCCGGTGATGATCGCCCAAAGCGGGGACCGGCTCCTGCAGGAGGATGCGGTGACTGCCTTGAAGCAACGGCTGCTGGCGCGGGCAACGGTGATCACGCCGAACCTGCCGGAGGCCGAAGTGTTGCTGGGCCGGGACATCGTCGGCGCGGCCGCGCAGGAGGCGGCGGCGGAGGCGCTGCTCGACATCGGTTGCCGGGCGGTGTTGCTCAAGGGCGGGCACGCCGCGGCCACCGATACAGTGACCGACATTCTGGCGACGCGGGATGAGGTGGTGCGCCTGGTCTATCCGCGTATCGACACACGCAACAGTCATGGGACCGGGTGCACGCTCGCTTCGGCGATTGCCACCGGCCTGGCCCAGGGGCTCGCGATGGATGCGGCGGTGCGGCGGGCACGTCGCTATCTGCAGCGCGCCCTGGAGACCGCGCGACCGCTGGGTGCCGGTCATGGGCCCGTGAACCATCAGCACACGGTCGCTCCTTTCGATGGAGGCGGAGCATGATCCGGCTCTCGGCAAAGAGCCGTTATGCGGTGAGCGCTTTGATGCACCTGGCCATTCACGGCGGCGAGGCGCCTGTCCGGCTGGCCGAGATTTCGGTGTGTCAGGGCATTTCGGTGTCGTATGTCGACCAGATCTTCACGAGGCTACGGGGTGCCGACCTGGTGCGCGGTGTGCCCGGGCCGCGGGGCGGTTACCGGCTCACACGCCCGGCCGCTGACATCAGCGTCGGCGAGGTCATTCGCGTGATGGAGGCGGGCCGGCGCGGCGAGCCACGGGGTGGCAGCGTATTGAGCCGGATCATCTGGCAGCGGCTCGGTGAGCGTCTGGATGCCTACGTGGACGGTCTGAGCCTTGCCGACTTCGTGCAACGGCCGCAGATCCGTGAGGCGATCTCGCGTCAGTACCAGGGCGGCCAGTGGCGGTGTGACGTCTGCGGCGCGCTTGCGCAGCGGCGCTCGCCCGGCGTGGGGGAGCTGCGTCCATGACCTATGTGGTCACGGAGGCCTGCATCCGCTGCAAGTATACGGATTGCGTCGAAGTCTGCCCGGTGGACTGCTTCCACGAGGGGCCGAACTTTCTCGTCATCGACCCGGAAGTCTGCATCGACTGCGCGTTGTGCGAGTTCGAGTGCCCGGTGGACGCGATCTACGCCGACGATCGACTGCCGGCGGGCCAGGAGCATTTCATCGATCTCAATGCCCGCCTGGCGCAGCGCTGGCCGGTGTTGAGCGAGCGCAAACCGGCGCCGCCCGATGCCGACGATTGGGCCGGGGTGAGTGAAAAACTGGATTATCTCGAGGACTGAGCCGCCGTGGCCTTGCCGTACCGGCGGACGACGTAATCCTCCACGATGTTCTTGAAATCCTCGGCGATGTGCTCGCCTTTCAACGTCACCGTTTTCTCGCCGTCTTCGTAGACCGGCGCGACCGGTTTCTCGCCGGTGCCCGGCAGGCTGATGCCGATGTTGGCCTGGCGGCTCTCGCCGGGGCCGTTGACGACACAGCCCATCACGGCGAGCGTCATGTTCTCTACGCCCGGATATTCCTTGCGCCATTGCGGCATGCGCTCGCGAACGTGGCGCTGAATCTGCTCGGCGAGTTCCTGGAAGAACGTGCTGGTGGTACGGCCACAGCCGGGGCAGGCGGTCACCAGCGGCGTGAATGCCCGCATGCCCATGGTCTGGAGCAGCTCCTGGGCGACCACGACTTCACGGGTCCTCGATTCCCCGGGTTCCGGGGTCAGGGAAATGCGGATCGTATCGCCAATGCCTTCCTGCAACAGCACCGCCAGCGCCGCCGACGAGGCGACGATACCCTTGGAGCCCATACCGGCCTCGGTGAGACCGAGGTGTAGTGGATAGTCGCAGCGGTCGGCGAGATCGCGATAGACCGTGATGAGGTCCTGGACCACGCTCATCTTGCACGAGAGGATGATGCGATCATGGGGCAGGCCGAGCTCCTCGGCCTTTTCCGCGCTCTCCAGCGCCGATCGCACCACCGCCGACTTCATCACCCGGGCAGGGTCCGCCGGCTCCGGCAACCGCGCGTTGTCGTCCATCATGCGCGCGAGCAGCTCCTGGTCGAGGCTGCCCCAGTTGACCCCGATGCGAACCGGCTTGTCCAGATCCCGCGCGATGTCGATCATGGTCGCGAACTGGGGGTCCCGGCGCTTGCCCTTGCCCACGTTGCCCGGGTTGATCCGGAATTTCGCTAGCGCTGCCGCACAGTCGGGGTAGCGGCTGAGCAGCTTGTGCCCGTTGAAGTGGAAATCCCCGACCAGGGGCACGGCGACGCCCATGTCGTCCAGTCGCCGGCGGATGGCGGGCACCGTCGCGGCAGCTTCCTCGGAGTTGACCGTGATGCGCACCAGCTCCGAACCGGCGCGGGCGAGATCGGCAACCTGGACCGCGGTGGCGACCTCATCGGCGGTGTCGGTGTTGGTCATCGACTGGACGACCACCGGGGCGGGGCCGCCGACGGTGACGCCGCCGACATTCACGGGTACGCTCTGGCGGCGGTTTTCCGGATGATCGGGCATAAGGGATCGCGCTGATGGAATGTTCGCTTGAGGAGTGCCCATGATAAAGCATTCTGCCGCCACGGGCAGAGGCCGAACGATGAACATGACGCTGCTGGCGGCCATGGCCATGCTGATCGGCGGCTGTGCGGGCCTGCCGTTGCAAATGAGCGACGCTGCCGCGGTGAAAGCGCGTGCCAACGGCGCGTACCAGAGCGAACGCTGGGGCGCGGCGGCCCGTGACTATCGTCGATACGTTGAAAGTGTCCCTTCCGACCCGCATGCATGGTATCGACTCGGCAATGCCGAGGCACGCCTGGGAGAGTTGCGGGCGGCCGAGGCGGCGTACTACGCCGCGCTGGAGGCGGATCCGGAGCTCGCCCGGGCCCGTCACAACCTGGGATTGGTGCAGATTCGCCTTGCCTGGCGGGCACTCGCCGGCGCCCGTCGGGATCTGCCTGCCGATGATCGCGCCGGGCGCGAGACGCGGCGGCTTCTGACTTGTCTCCGGGAGTTGTTCATGGCCGGTCCGGATGCCGAGGGAGAGTGCCCGGCGCCGGACCCGACCGAGGGAGCGTTATGATTGACGTCTACAGCTGGGCGACGCCCAACGGGCACAAAGTGCATATCGCGCTCGAGGAGCTCGGGCTCGACTATCGTGTGCACGGTGTCAACATCGGCAAGGGGGAGCAGTTCGACCCGGAGTTCCTCGCCATCAGCCCCAACAACAAGATTCCCGCGATCATCGACCGGGACGGCCCGGGTGGTGAGTCCATTAGCCTGTTCGAGTCCGGCGCGATTCTGTTCTATCTCGCCGAGAAGACGGGACGGTTGATGCCGGCGGACGGTGCGGCGCGCTATCGCGTCATGGAGTGGCTGATGTTCCAGATGGGCGGGCTCGGCCCGTTGCTCGGGCAGGCCCATCACTTCCGCAAGTATGCGCCGGAGCGCATCGACTACGCCTACGAGCGGTACACCCGGGAAGCGAGTCGGCTCTACGCGGTGCTGGATCGACACCTCGCCGATCATGCCTATCTCGCCGGCGACGAGTACAGCATCGCGGATATCGCGGCGTTCCCCTGGATCCGTTCGCACGAGAGCCAGGGCCAGGACCTCGCCGACTATCCCAAGCTCAAGGCGTGGTTCGAGCGCATCGCCGATCGCCCCGCCGTGCAGCGAGGGGTCGAGGTGCTCGCTGCACAGCGCCAGGAAGGTTTCGACGAAGAGGCCCGGCGGCTGTTGTTCGGCAGCGGTCAGTACACGCGGCACGGGTAAGCGGCCCCGCCGCGGCCCCGAGCTGCGGGGCGTCGACCGGAAAGGGGGCGAATCAAGGCGACTCCGGGCGAAGGCCCGCCTCCATGAAGTCGAGCACCGTTTCGATGGCCGCCTCGTCGGGGAGGCGGCCTTCCCAGCTCGCGTAACGCATGCCGAAGAAGTACGCCATGCCGATCAGTGCCCAGGCGAGGGCACGGGGGTCACCGGCGCGTACTTCGCCCCGGCCTTGTGCGTCGGCGATGCGGCGTTCGTAGCCGCGCAGCAGGGTGTCGTAGTAGTCGCGGTGCACGGCCCGGTCGACGAACTGCGACTGCATGACGATGCGGTAGAGGTTGCGGTGCTCCAGGGCGAAACGCAGGAAGCGGCGGAACCCGGCACGTTCGGCCTCGATGCGGTTGTTGCAGTGAGCAGTGGCCTCGCTTTGCGCCCGCCGCATCTCGCGGCTCATATGGGCCACGAGGGCGCGCAGGATTTCCTCCTTCGATTCGAAGTAGATATAGAACGTGCCCTGGGCGACGCCCGCCCGGCGCGTGATGTTGCTGATGGAAGCGCTGTAGAAGCCGTTCTCGCCGAACTCCTCCTCGGCGGCCGACAGGAGCTTCTGGCGGGTTCGCTCGCCCCGCGCGGTAGCGGGCGTGACGGTCTTGGCCACTGCCTAACCCTCATCGTCGACGTTTGAATGTTTCGCTGCCCGCACCACCGCGCGGGCCCACCCCACGAGGCCATTCTGGCGGTCTTTCCATGGCGACGTCCACTGGCCGCTTTTCCCGGTGATGCCTGACGCTTGCTCCTTGTCACGGGTCACTTGCGGTCTCCCAGCCGGACGCCGGGTACAATGGGCCCCTCCATTCCGCTGCAAGGACGAGACACGGCCCATGTCACAGCACCCTGTCGATCGCCTGATCGCAATCATGGCCGCGCTACGCGCGCCCGAGGGCGGTTGCCCGTGGGATCTGGAGCAGAACTGGCGCAGTATCGTGCCACATACCATCGAAGAGGCGTACGAGGTGGCCGATGCCATCGAGCGGTCGGATTACGACCATCTTCGTGACGAGCTCGGCGATCTGCTCTTCCAGGTCGTCTATTACGCCCAGTTCGGCAGCGAAGAGGGCCGCTTCGATTTCCATGACGTCGCACAGGCTATCGCCGACAAGATCGTGCGGCGGCATCCGCACGTCTTCGGCGATGCCGAGGAGCGGGACGCGGAGAGCCAGACCCACGCCTGGGAGGCGATCAAGGCGGAGGAGCGGGCGGAACGCGCAGAGGCGGGCGAGCGTCCGGTCAGCGTGCTCGACGACGTCCCGCGTACCCTGCCGGGATTGACCCGTAGCGTGAAGCTGCAGAAACGCGCTGCGCGGGTGGGGTTCGACTGGCCCGATGCCGCACCGGTTGTCGAAAAGATACGCGAGGAACTTGCCGAGCTCGAGGAGGCAATGGCCGACCGGGATCGAGCCGGGGAGGCGGAAGAGTACGGCGATCTTCTGTTTGCCTGCGCCAATCTGGGCCGGCATCTCGGTGTCGATCCGGAACAGGCGCTGCGCGATGCCAATGCGAAGTTTGAACGCCGCTTTCGCGGCCTCGAGGCGGTCCTCACGGACGCCGGTCAGCGGCCCGAGGAGTGCGATTTCGACACCCTCGAGGCCGCATACCAGCGGGCCAAGACCGGCGACCGCGGGCGCCACGATTGAACACGGACACGCCCCGGCGGGATGTCCGGGCCGCATCCATGTCGTCCCGCGTCAGAAACGGTCGTGGTTGTAGACGTAATCGCCGCCGGGCGCCGCCTGATGGCAGGCGATGCAACCCTGGTCCGCGCCCTTGGCCACGCGCCCGGCCAGTGGCATGCCCTTGGGATTCGTGGCCGGGCTGCCGTCGGGCTGGTACTTGACCCAGAACCAGTCGGCATTGTCCGCATCGTAGCCGTCGCGACGGTACATGACGGTGACGGACTGCAACCACTCTCCGGGTTCGTTGGCGACTGCCGTCTTGCTCACGCCCTCACCGCCGTAGTTGCGTTTGATGATGAGCTCGCCGGTATTGTCGTCGAGGGTGAAGGTGGTATCGATGGTATCCAGTACGGCACCGTGAGGGTGTTGTCCCTCGTAGGGTGTGGACATTAGCGCTTCCTCGCCCACGAGCCCCTGTTCCGCCATGGCCTCCCAGAGCTGCTGCGAGTACGCCACGTCGGCGTCGGTGCCGAAGGACTGGTCGGCCGTCATGGCTGTCATCGGTAGTGCGGCGGCGGTGACGAGTGCGATTCGAAGTAGTCTCACACGCATGGTCTTGGCCTCCTATTGCGGGTCATCGATCGTCGTTGACGCATCGCTGCTGCGACGCAGGGCATGAAGACGCTGAGCTCGTGCATGCAGCAGAACCCTTCCGTCGGCGGTAACCGGGGAGGCTGCGGGGGCCGGGAGGCGGTGATGCGCGACCAATCGACCCGTGGGCAGCGCGAACGCCTTCACACGGTTTCCGATCGCCAGCCAGACCAGCTCCCGATGAACGGTGAGGTGCTCGGCCCCGGGGAGGTTGTGCCGCCACAAGCGCTTGCCGGTATCGGCATCGAGGGCAAGGACGCTGCCGTCGATTAGGCGCACGACCAGCGTTCCGGTCTCTGCGGCCCATTCCGCTGCCACGGTATCGGCGTCGTAGGCCCACAAGAACTCGCCGCTGACGGCGTCGAGGGCACGCAACGTCCCGTCATACGTGGCAATCAGGGCGGAGGTGGGCGTCAGGGCGAGGGGGGCGCCCACCGGTTCCTGGGGCAGGGGGCGCGTCCAACGCAGTGTCCCCTCGCGGGCATCCAGCGCCCAGGCGGTCCGGTTGCGTCCGACGCTCACCAGCGTTTCCCCAAGGCGAGCGGGCGTGTATATCCATTCCGCGGCGAGGCTACGCCGCCAACACGGCTCACCGGTGGCGGTGGCCACACACCAGAGCGTGCCGTTGTGGGTACCGAACCAGGCGCGACCGGCATGGGTGATGGGGGGGAATGCGCGCTCGCCGCCATGGCGCCATCGCAAGGCGCCAGTGTCGGGATCGAGGGCCGCTACGCCGCGGCTGCCTGCCGCGAGCAGCGGGGTGCCGGGGGTGAGCGCCAGCACCTGTTCGCCGCGCAGCGCCTGCCACAGGTGGTGGCCATCCTTGCTCCAGCACACGACACCTGAAGCGACTGCGCAGGTGCTGCCGTCGGGTTGCGTCATCGCTCGCCGTGGTGCGGCCAAGGCGGTTTCAGCAAGCGTGAAACTCGCCAGGAGCACTACGACCAGGGTCATCAGGTGCCAGGGTGTCTGCACCATCTCGCCTCCCGCGCCGCATGTACTTTCACCCTAGTCGGCGCGTGGAGTGACCGCCCATAAGGAGGTTTACTTAGGGCGGCGATGTGGACAGTGCGTGGCTACTCGATCAGGAAAACGTGTACGCTGCGTGGCCCGTGGGCCCCCAGTTCGATGGTCTGCTCCACGTCACCGGTGCGTGAAGGGCCGGTGATGAAGTTCACCGCGCGCGGCAGCGTACCCCGGCTTTGCAGAAGCTTCCACGCGTCTTCCATGTAGGGCACGACATCGCGGGCATAAAGCACGGCGAAGTGGTGCTCGGGGAGGAAGTTGAAGCTGGTGGGGCTTGCCGGGCTGCCGGCAAAGACGAGCGTGCCGGTTTCGGCGACGCCGGCGTGTGCCACCGTGACCGTTGCAGTGGCGTGTCGCGCGCCGTCGATGTCGGTGGCAACGTCGAGCCCCTCGGGCCAGGTCAGGGCGTCGAGAATCTCGTGCCTGCCAACGCGCACGCTGGCCCGGGTGTCGGTACCAAGGTATCCGGCCACGGCCGTGGGAATGGACGCCGGGCTCTCGAGGCGTTGCCAGGTGCCGGCAGCGCTTTCCAGGTGTGTGAGAAAGCGCCCGGTATCGGTGTCGTCCCAGACCGGTCTCGGCGCCGCCGTCGCCATCATGGCGGCGCGTTCGCGCTCGATGCGCTCGGGGTCTTCGGCGGTTTCGCGGCCGAGTGCCTGGCGGATGGTGGCGAGCATGTGTCCCGTCCGGTCAGTCATGTCCGTGTCTCCGTTGCCGTTGCCAGGCCGCCTGGAAGGTGGTTCCCGTTGGCAGAGGCAGATCCCGGCTTCCCGTCCAGCCACCGGCCATGGGGAGGCTGCGGGCGGAGCCGCGGCGGCCGCCGAGCAGGCGGATCGCACGCGCGCCCAGTCTGGAGAGCGGATGATAGAGGCCGGGGTGACGGGCGACCCAGCCCCAGGCGCGCAGCGCCCAGCGGCTGGTGCGGCTGCCGAGATGAGCGTCGAACTGCCAGTCCCGCAATCGGCGAATGAGGTCCGGCAGCGGTATTCGTACGGGGCAGACACTGCCGCAACGGCCATTGAGGGTGCACGCGTTGGGTAGGTCCACGGTGCTGTCGAGACCCCGGAACATCGGGGTCAGGACCTGGCCCATCGGGCCGGGGTAGACCCACCCGTAAGTGTGCCCCCCGACGGCAGAGTAAACGGGGCAGTGGTTCATGCAGGCGCCGCAGCGGATGCACCGCAGCATGGGCCGGAATTCGTTGCCCAGCATGCTCGTGCGGCCGTTGTCCAGCAGCACCACGTGGTACTCCTCGGGGCCGTCGGGCTCGTCGGCGCTGCGCGGGCCCGTGAGGAACGTGGTATAGGCGCTGATCTCCTGACCGGTCGCGCTGCGCGCGAGAAGGCGCAGCATCACCGACGCTTCGTCCATACCGGGGACGAGCTTCTCGATGCCGGCGATGACGATGTGCACCCGCGGCAGGGCGGTGCCGAGATCGGCGTTGCCCTCGTTGGTCACCAGGGTCACGCTGCCGGTGTCGGCGACCAGGAAGTTGGCGCCGCTGATGCCCACGTCGGCACCGAGGAACTTCTCGCGCAACACGCGGCGTGCTTCGGCGACGAGCTCCGGCGCCGGCCGCAGCGGCCCGTCGATGCGCCCGTGGTGGTGCTCGTCGAACAGCCGGGTGATGTCTTCGCGGGTCTTGTGCACGGCCGGCGCGATGATGTGGCTGGGCGGTTCCTTGGCGAGCTGGATGATGTATTCGCCGAGGTCGCTTTCCACGACCTCGAGCTCTCGTTCGAGCGCCTCGTTGAGCTCGATTTCCTCGCCGGCCATCGACTTCGCCTTGATAACTTGCCGCGCCCCGGCATCCCGGCAGATACCGAGAATGGTCTCGCGGGCGCTGGCCGCGTCGCCGGCGAAATGCACCTGACCGCCACGCTCTTCCACCGCGCTGGTGAAGCGGGCGAGGTAATGGTCCAGGTGGGCAAGGGTATGGTCCTTGATCTCCTGGCCGCGGGTGCGCAGGGCCTCGAAATCCGGAAACCCGGAGACGGCCTGGGCGCGTTTGCCGACGAAGCCGCCCTTGGCCTTGGCGAGCGCGCGGCGCAGGTTGTCGTCGGCGAGGGCCTGGCGGGCATTGGCCTTGAACGTGTGGGTGCGGGCTTCCATGACTCAGCCCTCCTCGCCGATCGCGGGCCCGTCGGTCATGCCGGCGAGCACTTCGGCGGCATGGTAGGCGCGTACCGGCACGCCGCGCCGGCGCAGGCGACCGGCGATGTTCATCAGGCAACCGAGATCACCGGCGAGCACGGTATCCGCCCCGCTGTCGGCGATGCGGTCGCTCTTGTCGTCCACCAGTCGTTGGGAGATGTCGGGGTATTTCACGCAGAAGGTGCCGCCGAAACCGCAGCACACGTCGGTATCCTCCATCTCGGTCAGCTTCAGCCCCTCGACGCTGCCGAGCAGCGCGCGCGGCTGGCTGCGTACCCCGAGCTGGCGCAGGCCGGAGCAGCTGTCGTGATAGGTGACAGTGTGCTTGAACTCCGCGCTCACCGCTCCCATGCCTCTTACATCGACGAGAAAGGCGAACAGCTCCCAGCTGCGTGCGGCGAGCCGTTCGGCGTCCCCGCGCAGCGGTTCGTCGGCATCGAACAGGTCGGGATACTTGCGGATCTGGCCCAGGCAGGAGCCAGACGGCGCGACCAGGTAGTCGCAGTCGCGGAAGGCATCGATGGTCTGTCGTGCCAGCCCACGGGCATCGTCGAGGTCGCCGTTGTTGTAGGCTGGCTGACCGCAGCACGTCTGGCCCTTTGGGACTTCGACCGAACAGCCGGCTTGCTCGAGCAGGCGCACGCTGGCGAAGCCCACGTTGGGGCGGAAGAGGTCGACCAGACAGGTCGCGAACAGTCCGACGCGGGGGCGGTCACTGGCTTTGGTATCGGTCATTGACTGGCCGTCTCCGCATTCAGGCGATTGGTCTGACCAATGTAAACCGGGTCGCAAACGGACTCAACCGGCGGCCTCGGTGAACCACGGGGAGGAACGACTGATGAGTCTCACAGCGAAGCATTGCACCCCTTGCCAGGGCGGTACGCCCCCGATGGGCCGCGAGGACGCGGAGCAGCATCGCCAGCAGGTGCCGGAGTGGCACATAGCCGAGGAACCCATGCGCCTCGAGCGGTCCTACAGGTTCAAGAACTTCCGCAAGGCTCTGGATTTCGTCAACCGGGTGGGCGAGCTGGCCGAGGAAGAGGGCCATCACCCGGAGATTCACTTCGGTTGGGGACACGTGGAGGTCGAGGTGTGGACCCACAAGATCAATGGGCTCCACGAGAACGACTTCATTCTGGCTGCGAAGATCGATCAGCTCGTATAGCGTGCGTCGACCGGGGTTCGCTGTATTCCGGGAATGCGGCGACTCTGGGGGGCGACAACGCCTTTCCGATTCCGGATGCCCGGGGGCGCCGGGTTCAGACGTCGCCCTCGCGCTGCCACGTCCCCGAACGCCCGCCGCTTTTGAAGCTCAGCCCCACGCCCTCGATCGTCATGCCGCGGTCGAGGGCTTTGCACATGTCGTAGACGGTCAGCAAAGCGGCTTGAACGGCGTTCAGCGCTTCCATCTCGACGCCGGTGCGGTCGCGGGTTTCGGTGCGTACCGTGCAATGCACGCAAGCCGCGTCTTCGTCCGGCTCCAGGTGCACCTCGACGTGGGTGAGGGGAATCGGGTGGCACAGCGGTACCACCTCGGCCGTTCGCTTGGCGGCCATGATGCCGGCAATCCGCGCCGTCGCCAGTGCATCGCCTTTCTTCAGGTCGCCGGCAGCGAGTGTGCGCAGGGTCCCGACGGACATGTGAATGCGGCCCGTGGCGACGGCGATGCGGTGGGTCGCCTGTTTGTCCCCCACGTCCACGACATGGGCCTCGCCGCGCTCGTTGATGTGCGTCAGATCGCTCATTGATTCCCGTACTGGTGCGTACCTGAGCCGGTCGCGGGTCTCGCCACCTCTGCTGCAGGACGCTACCCCGGCGTCACAGCAATGACAAGCGGATATACTCCCCACCGGGTTTGCATAGGAGCATAGTCGATGGCCGATGAACGATTGCGCCGAGGCGAGCGGATTCGTCGCGAAGTGCTCGGCGATGAGCATGTGGACCGGTCCCTCGCCCGGGCGAGCGATTTCGACCGGGAATTCCAGGCGTTCGTCACCCGCACCGCCTGGGGGGATGTCTGGGGGCGCCCAGGTCTCGAACGCTCGACGCGGAGCCTGCTCAACATCGCGATGCTGGCGGCACTCGGGCGCATGGACGAGTTCCGGGTGCACGTGCGCGGCGCGCTCAACAATGGTTGCAGCGCCGAGCAGATCCGCGAGGCGCTCATTCAGGTGGCGGTGTACGCGGGCATGCCGGCGGCGATGGAGGGTTTTCGACACGCCCGCAGTGTGCTCGCGGATATGGAAGACCAGGGAGGCGGCGACGGCGGTGATGGCGGGGAGGTGCGGTGATTCTGCGAATCCTCGAGATCGTCGTACCGGTATTCGGTCTGGTACTGATCGGTTATGTCTATGGGCGCATTCGCCCGGCGGACATGTCCACCGCCAACCGCCTGAACGTCAATCTGTTCACACCGGCACTGATCTTCTTCGTACTCTCGGAGCGCATGAGCGGTGATCTCGCTCTGGGCGGTGCCGCGCTGGGTGCGGCGGCCATCATCCTCGGCTCGGGGCCGCTGGCGTGGCTTGTCGTGCGACGAACCGGGTGGGACACGCGTACCGTGGTACCGCCGGCGATGTTCAACAATTCCGGCAACTTCGGTCTGCCTCTGGCGGTATTCGCCTTCGGCGAATCGGCGCTGCCTATCGCGGTGGTGATGTTCGTGGTGGAGAACTCACTGCACTTCACCGTCGGCCTGTGGCTGCTCACCCGCCGCGTAGACCTGCGAGAGCTTCTCGGTAACCCCATGGTCATCGCCACGGCGCTGGGGCTCGCTGCCATGGTGTTGGACTGGCATGCGCCGGCGATCGTACTGCCGGGGATCGAAATGCTCGGCAATGTGGCAATTCCGTTGATGCTGGTGGCACTCGGAATCCGCCTGACCGAGGTGGATCTCGGCCAATGGAAAGTGGGCGTGGCCGGTGGGCTGCTGGCGCCATTGACGGGGCTGGCCATTGCCGTGCCCTGGGTGCTGGTGGTGCAGCCGCCCCAGCCGGTGGCGGGGCTGCTGCTGATCTATGGCGCGCTGCCGCCGGCGGTGCTCAACTATATCCTCGCCGAGCACTATCACCAGGAACCCCACGTGGTCGCGCCCATCGTGGCGATCGGCAACGCCCTGTCACTGGTGATAATTCCCGCGGTGCTGTTTTTTGCGCTGTGACGCAGCGGGTGACCCGACCGGGTCACCCGCCGGCCGCTACTCGAAGAGCTCCGGGATGGCGGCTATCTCGTCCAGCGATTCCGGGTTGGCCAGCGCTTCCCGGTTCTCGACCTTGTCGCCGCGCAGGATCTTGGTGACCGCCAGTTCCACCTTCTTGCCACTACGGGTATAGGGGATCTGATCGACGGCCACGATCTTCGCCGGCATGTGGCGTGGGCTCGCGCCCTCGCGCACGCGCTGGCGGATCTTGCG
The DNA here is from genome assembly GCF_051195215.1 of Arhodomonas sp. AD133. Classification (NCBI taxonomy): domain Bacteria; kingdom Pseudomonadati; phylum Pseudomonadota; class Gammaproteobacteria; order Chromatiales; family Ectothiorhodospiraceae; genus Arhodomonas; species Arhodomonas sp. AD133. The sequence goes on from NZ_JBNAZM010000004.1 coordinate 90,389, forward strand.
CTTGAGCTCGTCGGTGAGGGTTTCGTCCTCGTTCATGACCACCAGCAGCACGACACGGACGTCGCCTTCCCAGGGCTGGCCGATGACGAGGCTGTCGGCGATTTCCCCAATGGTCTCGACCTGGCGGTAGATCTCGGCGGTGCCGATGCGCACGCCACCGGGGTTGAGCGTCGCGTCGGAACGGCCGTGGATGACGCAACCACCGGTGTCGCTGAAGCTGATGAAGTCACCATGCGCCCAGACACCGGGAAAGGTGTCGAAGTAGGCCGCCTTGTAGCGGGCGTTGTCCGGATCGTTCCAGAACATCACGGGCATTGATGGGGCGGGTTGTGTGCACACGAGCTCGCCGCGCTCGTTGATCACCGGCTCGCCCTCATCGTTGAACGCTTTGACGTCCATGCCGAGCATGGCGCACTGAATCTCGCCGCGGCGAACCGGCACGATGGGGCAGGCGCCGACGAAGCAGGAAACGATGTCCGTGCCGCCGGAAATCGACCCCAGGAGCACCTCGCGCTTGATGTGGTCATAGACGTAGTCGTAATCCTCCGGCAACAGCGGTGATCCGGTGGAGAAGATGACGCGCAGCGCCGAGAGGTCGTGCTCCTCGCCGGGCTTGAGCCCCTTGTTACGGCAGCCGCCGATGAACTTGGCGCTGGTGCCGAAGTGGGTGACACCTTCGCGCTCGGCCATGTCCCAGAGCACATCGAGGCTCGGATAACCGGGGGAGCCGTCGAAGAGCACGATCTCGGCACCGGTGACCAGGCCCGAGGCGAGCCAGTTCCACATCATCCAGCCGGTGGTGGTGAAGTAGAAGAATGTGTCGTCGCGCTTGATATCGCCGTGGAGCATGAGCTCCTTGCTGTGCTGGATGAGCGTGCCGCCGGCCCCGTGGACGATGCACTTGGGCACCCCTGTCGTGCCAGAGGAGTAGAGGATGTACAGCGGGTGATCGAACGGCAGCTGCTCGAATTGCGCCTCGGCACCGCGGCCGTCGGCGAGCGCCGCGTCCCATGAGACGATTCCGTCGCTGTCGGGGATCGGCTCTTCGGGCAGGTTGGAGATCATGATCACGCAGCGGATCGACGGCATGCGCTGCTGAAGATCCTCGACCTGCGCCAAGCGCGAGAACGTCTTGCCGTTGTAGCCGTAGCCGTTGACGGCGATCAACACCTTGGGCTCGATCTGGCCGAAGCGGTCTTGGATGCCGTTGGCACCGAAGTCCGGGGACGCCGACGACCAGATGGCGCCGATACCGGCGGTGGCGAGCATGGCGATGACGGTCTCGGCGGTATTGGCGACCACGCCGGCGACGCGATCACCGGGGCCGACGCCCTGCTCGCGCAGGAAACGCTGCAACGCCGCGACTTCCTCGAGCAGCTCGCCGTAGGTGAGTTGCTGGCGCGGCCGTGTCTCGGAGACCTCGGTAATGGCTACCTTGTTGCGGTCGCCATGCAGGGCTTCGCGCAGCAGGTTCTCGGTGAAATTGAGCTTCGCGCCGGGGAACCACTCGGCCCCGGGCATTTCGCGTCGGCCGAGAACGCGTTCATAGGGCTCAGAGGCGATGATACCGGTGTATTCCCAGATGGTGGCCCAGAATGTCTCCAGGTTCTCCACGGACCAGCGGTGCAGGGCGGCGTAGTCGCGAAAATGGCCGTACCCCTTTTCCTCCAGCCAGCGCATGTATTGCGCCATGTTGCTGCGGTGGAGTTCATAGTCGGACGGCTCGCGGACGATTGGGAATTCGGCGCTCATGAGGTTTCGAGTCCTTGTTGGCCTGCGGATTGCCGAGGACCGGTCAGCCTGCCGGTTCGCGCGATCATGCCGATACGTGTCGGCAACGCGCGAGGCGGCACATACAGGAAGCCAGGCTCTCCTCCAAAGCGTATGGCTGTCTCCGGTCGCGAGTAAGTTAGTGTTGCACCGCCACAGCGTCAAGCAGCACTCTTTACGTATTCGTAAAGGGGCGAAGTTGCGCTGCAGCATCGGTTGCCTGCCATAATGCCCGGGTACGCACGCGGCCAAGGGCAGCTGGCGCAGCGGTAACCGACCTTCCCGGAGCTGCCGTGATGTCTCGGGTCGGCCGAGCGGCTATCGCCGCCCCCGCACGAGAGCGTTACCGCGATGTTCGGGCAGGCTGACGCATTGCCTGGTCTCTGGGAAGATTAGTTAAACCACGAGGGAGGGGTGAGCCCATGACACTAGACAGCAAGGCAGCGGTGGTCACCGGCTCGACGAGCGGTATCGGCCGGGCGGTAGCCGAGGCGCTGGCAGCGGCCGGCGCGAGCGTGATCATCAACGGCATCGAATCTCGCGAGGACGGCGATCGCATCGCCGCGGAAATCGCTGACGCCCACGCCACCGACGTGCGCTTCGAGCCGGCGGACATGAGCCGGCCGGATGAGGTGGAGGCATTGGTCAACGCTTGCGTGGACGCGCACGGCCGAATCGATGTGCTGGTCAACAATGCGGGCATCCAGCACACCGCGCTCACCGAGGAGTTCCCACGGGAGAAATGGGACGCGATTCTCGCGATCAATCTCTCCTCGGCCTTCCACGCAGCGCACGCGGCGCTGCCGCACATGAAGCACCAGGGCTGGGGGCGCATTATCAACACGGCATCCGCGCACGGGCTGGTCGCCTCGGTGCAGAAAGCGGCGTATGTTTCCGCGAAGCACGGACTGGTGGGGCTCACCAAGGTGATCGCGCTGGAGAACGCGGACCAGGGCGTTACCTGTAATGCGATCTGTCCGGGGTGGGTGGAGACGCCGCTTATCCAGCAGCAGATTCAAAAGATCGCCGACGATCAGGGCCTGTCCATCGAGGATGCGAAGGTGGAGCTCGTGCGCCACAAGCAACCGTCCAGGCAATTCGTCCAGCCTGAGCAGATCGGCGCCCTTGCGGTATTCCTGTGCACGGACGCGGCTTCGCAGATCACTGGAACGGCCCTGCCGGTGGACGGCGGCTGGACGGCTCAGTAAGAGAGCGGGGTGCTGGCGCCGCACGCATAGAAAGGCATCAGGACGGCAAGGTCACCGGGGAGCTGCCAAGGCGGGAGGTGTTCCGGGCGGCTCGTCGTGACGGGGAATTCGCGGCTTGGTGGATGTTGGCGATCCGTGTGTCATGTGCTTCGGCGGCTTGCCGGCAGTCACAACCGGCGTGCGAGGGCCTCGCGAAAGCGCAGCAGCCGGGCGCTGTTCCTGCCGAAGTCGACCTTCCCAACGCGCGAGGCCGAGTACACGTGGACCAGTGTCCCACCATCGTCGAGCGTCTCCACACGAATGCGGACGTCGTCCTTGAACGCCAGCAGTGGCGTGCTGGCGACTGCATGAATGGTGAAATCGCCGGGGTTCTCGGCACTGACCTGCCAGTCCATTGCGCTGACGGTCGCGCGAACGGCCTGATAGACCTGCTCCGGCGGGCGGCGTGCCTGAAGCGGTTCGCGTTCGGGCCAGGCCGAGGCCTGCTCCGTGGCGGCTTCGTTCTCGGTGAGATAATAGTGCACTCGCGTGAACAACCCCGGACTGGCGGTCAGCGGAGCCCCCGAGTAGAAGATCGCAACCAGCGGCGCAAGCACGATCAGAACGATGAGCAGTAGCAGAAGACGCTTCACGGGATCCCTCTCCAGCGTGTGTCTGTGACGTGGCCTTCCCCGCCGGGACGGTTACCAGTCCACCACTTCGCCATGGCGGAACAGTCGGCCGGTGGGGGCGTCGTCGCCCAACTGGGCGAGCTCGACGACTCGGCCGGCAGCCTCTGCCGGTGAGGCGCTGGCCTGTGCGCCGCCCATGCGGGTTCGCACCCATCCCGGGTCCACGGCATTGACCAGGATGTTCTCTCCATCGGTTTCAGCGGCCAGCAACCGCGTGATGACATTGAGGCCCGCCTTGGAAAACCGGTAAGCCGGAAACCCCCGCCCCATTCGCGAAAACTGCGCGTAGCCGGAGGTGAGGTTGACGATGCGGCCATAGCCGTGCCGGCGCATCAGCGGCACCAGCGTCTGGGCGAGGTGAAGGGGGCCGTAGGCATTGACGGCGAGATGCTGTTCGAGCACCGCGTCTTCCACCTCCAGGACACTGGGCGTCGGCGCGCCGTCGCGTCCGGTGTGCTCGGGGAAGATGCCGGCGTTGTTGATCAGCACGTCGGCACGACCGAATCCGTTCTCGAGGAAGTCGGCCAGCCGCCGGATGCTCTCCGGCCGGGTCACATCCAGCGGCTGGTAGGCGACCTCGAGCCCCTCGCTTTGCAGCTTGTCGGCGGCGGCCTTGCCGAGGAGACCGTCGCGGCTGGTGAGTATCGGCTTGATACCGGCGCGTGCCAGCTGGCGGCAGGTCTCGAAGCCGATGCCGCGATTGGCTCCGGTGACGACGGCGATGCGCTGGGGCTCGATCATGGCGGTGGTTCAGTCGCGGTCCTTCAGGTAATAACTCTCGACGACCTGGAGCGCGTCGTCCAGCTCGTAGACCAGGGGCTCGCCCGTGGGGATTTCCACACTCGTGATGTCCTCGTCGGAAACTCCGTCGAGATGCTTGATCAGCGCCCGCAGGCTGTTGCCGTGAGCGGCGATGAGCACCGTCTCCGCGGTCTTCAGGGTAGGCGCGACCTCGGCGTCCCAGTATGGCAGAACGCGCTGCAGTGTCGTCGCGAGCGATTCCGTGGCCGGTAGCTCGGCGGCAGCGAGGCGCGCGTAGCGCGGGTCAAAACGTGGGTGGCGCGGGTCGTCGTCATCGAGCTCCGGTGGCGGCGTCGCGTAGCTGCGCCGCCACACGTGCACCTGCTCGTCACCGTATTCCTCGGCGGTCTCCGCCTTGTTGAGGCCGGTGAGGGCGCCGTAATGGCGCTCGTTGAGCCGCCAGTCCTTGAACACGGGAATCCACATCTGATCGAGCTCGTCGAGTGCGATCCAGCCGGTGCGGATCGCCCGCTTGAGCACGGACGTGAACATGCAATCGAACTGAAATCCGTGGCGTGCCAGCATGCGGCCCGCGGCTCCGGCCTCCTCACGCCCGCGGTCGCTCAGGTCGACATCCTTCCAGCCGGTGAAGCGGTTCTCCAGGTTCCATACGCTCTGACCGTGACGCAGGAGCACGAGTTTTTTCATTGGCTGTACCTCTAGGGCCTAAATCCGCGTAGTCATGGTGGCGAGCGCGCCAGTGTAGCAAAGCTGGCCGCCGGCTCATGGAACCGCTGCGTAGTCGCCTTCCAGCGTCGCTGCCGGGGCATCGGCATCCGGCAGGTGCACGGTAAGCCGAGCGCGCATGCGGCGACCGCCGGCGAGGCGCTGGTGAAGGCGTCCGGCCAGCGTCGGCGGAACCGTGAGACATGCGCGAAGCTCCGTCTCGTAGGGCCGGTGATAGCGCATGCGTCCTTCGGCGAGCAGCAGCTCCGGTTCGAGCCCGCAGCCGCGTGAGAACGCGTAGAGCCAGCCCCAGCCGGCGAGCGCGGCGAGGCTGTAGAGGCTGCCCGCGAACCCGGTGCCGGCATGGTTGTGGTTGGCGTCGAGCGGAGCGGTCAGGACGATGCCCGCGCCGGTGAGCTCGGCGACGCGCACCTCCATGGCGCGTGCCGGGGGAATGAGACGGTGCAGCGCCGCTGCCAGGGTCTCGGCATCCATGGACTGGTTCACCGGGCCTCCCTTGTCGGTTTGCCGTCCGCGACGGGCGAGTCCCATCGTGAGCGGCGACTCTGATTCCGATCGTCACGGTAGGTTACCATCGCGGTTCGAAGAACGAAGCGAGCGAGGCGGATATGGCGCGCGAGGTCGAGCGCAAGTTCCTGGTCACCGACGAACGTTGGCGCGCCGACGCCGATCGGGGGACCCGTATGCGCCAGGGCTACCTGGGCCGTGCCGAGGGCGCGAGTGTGCGGGTACGCCAGGCGGGCGAGCGGGCGTGGCTGAACATCAAGGGCGCCACGCTGGGCGTGGAACGCCAGGAGTACGAATACGAGATACCGCTGGCCGATGCCCGGGAGATGCTGGAGACGCTCTGCCGTGAGCCGCTGGTGGAAAAGACCCGCTACCGTGTGCCCGTGAGTGGCCACTTCTGGGAGGTGGACGTTTTCGAAGGCGCCAACGCCGGACTGGTGGTCGCCGAGGTAGAGCTCGCCGATCCCGACGAACGGTTCGAGAAGCCGCCCTGGGCCGGGGCGGAGGTTTCGGGGCTGGCGCGCTACTACAACGTCTGCCTCGTTGGTTACCCGTACCGGGACTGGAGCGAGGCGGAACGTGCCGGCGAGTAACCGAAGCCGGGTGTGGTTGCGGGTGGATGCGCGGGCGCAACGGCTCAGCCTTTGCTGCGACGATGACGTGCTGGAAACCTGGCCCGTCTCCACGGGGCGGAACGGTCTGGGCGAGATCAATGGCAGTGGTTGCACGCCCCGAGGCTGGCACGTCGTTCGCGCGCGCGTGGGCGACGGACTGCCGGCGGAGACCGTATTCGTGGGGCGGCGGGATACCGGCGAGCGCTATTCCCGGGCCCTGGCCGCGGCCTATCCGCAGCGCGACTGGATTCTGGCGCGCATACTCTGGCTGAGCGGACTGGAGCACGGACGCAATCGCCTCGGTGCGCGGGATACCATGCGTCGCTATATCTACATACACGGAGCGCCCCCGGAGTCTCCCATCGGCCAGCCGGTGTCTCACGGTTGCATACGCATGCGGCCCGATGACGTGATCGAGCTGTTCGGGCGCACGCCGGTCGGCACCCGGGTACTGATCGAATGACGCGGTCGGGCTGCCACGTGAGCGCTGCCGAGGAGAAGCAAGCATGACCCTGGGGCCCCTGATGATCGGAATCGCCGGGCCCGAGCTCACCGGCGAGGAGCGTGAACGGCTACGGGATCCGGCAGTGGGCGGGGTCATTCTGTTCGCGCGCAACTTCCACGATGTCGAGCAGCTTGCGGCCCTGACCGAGGCCATTCGCGCGCTTCGGACCCCGCCACTGTTGATCGCCGCCGACCAGGAAGGTGGTCGTGTGCAGCGTTTTCGCGACGGTTTCACGGCCCTTCCCCCCGCGAGGGCGCTGGGTGCATGGTGGCGGCGGGATCGCCGTGCAGCGGCGGCGCTCGCCGAGCAATTCGGCTGGCTTGTGGCCGCCGAGCTGCGCGGCGCGGGAGTGGATCTGGGCTTGGGGCCGGTGCTCGACATCGATCACGGTGTCAGTGCGGTCATCGGTGATCGCGCGCTCGGCGATCGTCCCCAGGCGGTGGCCGAGCTCGGCCTCGCCCTCGCGCGGGGTCTGCGTCGCGGGGGCATGGCCGCCGTCGCCAAGCACTTTCCCGGCCACGGCGGTGTCGCGCCGGACTCCCACGAGGCGCTTCCCGAGGACGGCCGCGATTACCAGGATCTCCACGAGACCGATCTGCTGCCGTTTCGCCGCTTGATGATCAATGGCCTGGAAGGCCTGATGATGGCGCACGTCGTTTTCCCGCGGGAGGACAGCGCACCGGCGAGTTTGTCGGCACGCTGGATCCAGGGCATCGTGCGCCGGCGGCTCGGATTCGAGGGCGCAGTGTTCAGCGACGACCTGGGCATGGCCGGGGCGGCAGTCGCCGGTAGTATCGGTGAGCGTGTGCGCACGGCGCTCGACGCCGGCTGCGATATTGCGGTGCTTGGCAACGAGGGCCGCGACGTGGACCCGGTGCTGCCGGCCTGGCGGGAACGCGATCCGGTCGCCGCCATGCGGCGCATGCGTCTGCACGGGCGCGCCGCGCCGCCGCTCGAGCAATTGCGCGCGAGCCGCGAGTGGCAGCAGGCACGTGAGGCCCTAGCCAGGCTGACGAAGTAGCCGGTCACGCCGCTGGTGGTTGACCAAGGCATGCGAGCCTATAATCGCGCGCTCCGGCGCAATGAACTCCTGGGACAGGGACATCGAAGATGAGCGACTACAGCCCCGTCACACCGCAGCACCTCGACGAGATCCTGAGCACCGCCGAGTTGTTGTACAGCGATGCCGATGTCGAGAGCGCGCTGGACCGTATGGCGGGAGACATCGAAGCACGCCTGGGGGGTGCCATGCCAGTGGTACTGGGCGTGATGACCGGTGCCATCGTACCCCTCGGCCGCCTGCTGCCGCGCCTGCAGTTCCCGCTAGAGGTGGATTACATTCACGCCACGCGCTATCACGGCTCGACCGTGGGACGGGACGTCGTCTGGCTGGCACGTCCGCAGACCCCGCTCAAGGGGCGCACCGTGCTGGTAGTGGACGACATCCTCGACGAGGGGCACACGCTGGCGGGAATCATCGAAGAGTGCCGCACCGAGGGCGCCGACGATGTCTACACGGCGATGCTGTTCAACAAGCGCCACGACCGGCGCCACGAAGGGCTGCAGGCGGACTTCGTGGGCCTGGACGTGACCGACCGCTACGTATTCGGCGCGGGCATGGACTACCGGGGTTACTTCCGCAATCTCGCGGGGGTGTACGCGGTGCATTCAGACTACGAGTCCGCCTGAACGCAGGGCGCGTGCCCGGGCAACGTGAAACAGACAAGGGAGCACGAATGACGCTTGCGATTATCGGTGGCACCGGCCTGACCTCACTCCAGGGGCTCGAGATCGACCGCCGCGAGATGGTGCATACCCCCTACGGCGAGCCTTCCGGGCCGCTGACCCACGGCCACCTCAACGACCAGCAGGTGATATTCCTCGCCCGCCACGGTTACGGGCATACCATACCGCCGCACCGTATCAACTATCGCGCGAACATCTGGGCACTGCGCCAGGCTGGTGCCACGTGCGTGCTCGCCGTGGCCGCAGTCGGCGGTATCAACACGGTATTGTCGCCCGGGCGCCTGGTCGCACCGGACCAGATCATCGACTACACGTGGGGCAGGGCCAATACGTTCTTCGAGGAGGACCTCACCCACGTCACCCACGTCGAGTTCGGCCGGCCTTACGACGATGACCTGCGCGAGCGTATGCTCCAGGGCGCGCGCGATTGCGGCGTAAGCATGCACGACGGCGGTTGCTATGGCGCGACCCAGGGTCCGCGCCTGGAGAGCGCCGCCGAGATCGAGCGCATGCGCCGCGACGGGTGCGACATGGTCGGCATGACGGGCATGCCCGAAGCCGTGCTGGCCCGCGAGCTGGAGCTGCCGTACGCGACCTGCGGCGTGGTGGCCAACTGGGCGGCGGGCATGGACGGCGGCAAGCCCATTTCCATGGAAGCCGTCGAGGCCGTTCTCAAGGACGGCATGGCCGATGTGCGGCAGGTGCTCGGAGCGTTGATCCCGAGACTCCAGTCGTGAATTCGCAGGCGGCTGTCCACGGGGACATTCTGATGAATGCTGAGTTTGCGGACTCGGCAAGCCAACAATCCAGGCGCCGTGGAATTTGACCGATAGGACACGGCCCGCGACGCGGTGGCATCCTGGATGTCGTTTCCGCGGTCACCTGGTCGCTCCGGTGGTGCCCGGGCCGAAGATGCAACGGCCGGCGACGAGGGTTTTCACCGGCTGCAGATCGTCGTCGAGGAGCGCGATGTCGGCATCGTAGCCGGCCGCGATCCGGCCTTTGCGGCCCTGGAGCCCGAGCACGGAGGCTACCCGGGTGCTGATGAGTCCGATCGCCTGTTCCATGGGGAGCGCGGCTTCTTGCACGAGTCGCTGCCAGTCGGCGATCAAAGCGGTGTTCCTTGCTACGCGCATGCCCTGGTAGCGGCCGGCGGCATCGAACTCGGGGAGACTGCCGTTGCAGTCCGAGCTCATGGTGATTCGTTCCGCCGGCACGCCCCTCGCGAGCAGCGCGGCGACGGCGTCGTAGGCACCCAGGCCGTCGCCGGGGTCTTCGAAGGCAGTGACATCCACACAGGCGTCGAAGGTCCGTGCGTAGTCGGCCGCGTCGTCGAGCAGCGCGGGGCTGCGGTTGACATGGGTCGGGATTACCTGCTCGGGGGGGATCTCCGTATCCGTCAGCAGGCGCCGCAACGGTTCCAGCCCGGAGTCGCCGTCGCCCAGGTGGAAATGGCAGATGCCGCGCTTGCCCGCGAGCATGGCGCCTACCCGCGTGTCGCTTACCAGGCGCGCGAGCTCCTGCGGCGATGGCTGGCTCGAGCGGTGGTCCGACAGCGCGATCTCGCCGAGGCCGATAATCTCGGGAATCCAGGCGAGGTCGCGCTGGAGGTCGCCGGTGAGCGTCGGCGGGGGAACGCGGTAGGCGCCAGTGTACATGTAGGCGCAGACGCCGTCGGCGCGCAGGCCGCGAACGGCGGCAAGGAGGTCGGCGGGCGAGCGGCTGACGCTGTCCGTGCCGAGCACGCCCACCACGGTGGCGATTCCCATGGAGACGATCTCGGCGGCGCTGATGCCGGGGCAGCGGGTTCCCCAACCGCCTTCGCCACCGCCGCCGGTGACGTGGACGTGCTGATCGATGAAAGCCGGCACGGCGGTGAGCGCACCGGCATCGACGACTGTCAGTGGCCAGCCGGCCGGGACCTCCAACCCGTTGCCGAGGGCCGCGATTCGTCCGTCGGCAATGAGAATATCCGTTTCCGCGAGCGGTTGCGGAGCGAACAAGCGGCCCGCGCGCAGCAGCGTTATGAGCGGGGCCGAATCGGGACTGGTCGGCATCGGCGGGCCCTATTCGGTCTCGGCCCCGGGGGCGGAGAAGCGACTGCCCTTGAGTCGATCGATGGCGCCGTCCACATCGTCGACCAGGAGCACCAGCAGATCTCCCGATACCGCCTGATCGAACGACCGGTCGATGGCGCGTGCCTCTTCCATGATGATCTCGACGTGGCAGTGCCGGTCGCCGGGCAGCGTTTCCGCGCCGCGTCTGAGCAGTTCCGCGGCCTGCCCGGTCGGGCGTCCCCGCGGCTGGGTTTCGCAGATGAGCAACACGTCGTGCATGCGGGCGAGCTGGGTACCGAGCGCAACGAGATCCTCGTCGCGGCGGTTGCCGGGAGCACTGGCCACAGCGATCCGGCGATGCGCGGGGAGGCTGTGCACGAGCTCGTCCAGCGCGCGCAGGGCGGGAACGTTGTGGGCGTAATCGATGAGCACGTGCAGCCCCGACGCCTCCATCAGATTGGTCCGTCCCGGGTTCTGACCCGGGGTCGGATGGAAGGTCTGCAGACCCATCTGAATGTCGGCGATGCTCAGCCCCAGCGCGTGGGCCGCAGCGCTCGCCGCGAGGGCGTTGGCCAGATTGAATCGCGCATGTCCGTCGAAAGCGATGGGCACGTTGGCGATGGGCAGAATCTCCGCCTCCACATGGCCCTGACGCATGACAATGCGCTCACCGGCCACCGTGAAGGCAACGCCTTGGGCGCGCACGTGTTCGCGAACCGGTGCCGAATTCGGGTCGAGGCTGAAGAAGATGATCGCGCCCCGGCCCCATTCGCGTGCTTCCAGCACGCGCGGGTCGTCGGCGTTGAGCACTGCGGTACCGCTTTCGCGCACGGCGTCGATCACCACCGTTTTGCAGCGGGCGAGGTCATCGAGGGTCTCGATGCCGTACTCGCCGAGGTGGTCGCTGCTGATGTTCAGCAGCACGCCGACGTCACAGGCGTCGAAGCCAAGACCGCGGCGCATGATGCCGCCGCGCGCCGCTTCCAGCACGGCGTGTTCCACGGTGGGCTCGCGCAGCACGATACCGGCGGCCTCCGGGCCGGAATAGTCGCCACGCATGATGACGTGGTTATCGATCTCGACGGTGCCCGTGCATGCCATGCCCACCTGACGGCCGGCGTGGCGCAGTAGGTGCGCGATCAGCCGGACGGTAGTCGTCTTGCCGTTGGTGCCGGTAACAGCGGTGATCGGGATGCGGGCGTTGCCGCCGGCTGGGAAGAGCATGTCGATGACAGGCGTGCCCACGTCCCGGGGCTGGCCGTGCGTGGGCGCTATGTGCATGCGAAAGCCGGGCCCCGCGTTGACCTCGACGACACCTGCTGCCTGATCTTCCAGCGCCCGCGTGAGCGTCTCGGCGACCAGGTCGATGCCGATGATATCGAGGCCGATCAACCGTGCGATGCGCTCGGCGGCGTAGCGCACCTCCGGATGAACGTCGTCCGTGACATCCGTTGCGGTGCCGCCGGTACTCAGGTTCGCGGTGGACTTGAGGTAGACGATCCCGCCACAGGGGATGCAGCTGTCGAGCGACCATCCCTGTTGCGCGATCAGCCGTTGCGCCTGATCGTCGGTACGGATTCGGGTCAACAGGTTCTCGTGGCCCACGCCTCGGCGGGGGTCGCGGTTCTCCCTGTCGATTAGTGCCTGCAGCGTGGAGCGACCGTCGCCGACCACATGGGCGGCGCGACGCCGTGCTGCAGCAATTAGTTTGCCGTCGATGACGAGCAGGCGGTGGTCGTCGCCGGCGATGTGGCGCTCGACTATGACCGACTCGTGACTAACGGCAGCTGCGTCGTACGCCTCGCGCAACGCTTCCGGATCGGCCACGCCGGTGCTCACGCCACGGCCGTGATTACCCACCAGGGGCTTGACCGCCACCGGGCAGGAGAGGCTCTGTGCAGCTTCCAGCGCCTCTTCGAACGAACTACAGACCCGCCCCTCGGGCACCGGGATACCGGCATCGCCGAGCAGTTGCTTGGTCCAGTCCTTGTCATCGGCGATGCCGCTACCCAGTAGCCCGGTGCGCCACGTTACGGTTGCCTGGATGCGTTGCTGCAGGTGGCCGTGACCGAGCTGCAGGTAGCTGCTCGGTTCGCTCAGGCGCATGTAGGGAATATCGCGATGCCCGGCGGCGTCGACGATCGCGGCGGTGGATGGTCCCAGCATGTGCGCTTCGCGCACTGCTTTGAGCCGGGAGAGAACGGCTGGCATGTCGACATCCTCGCCCCGGAACACTCGCGCGACCAGGCCGACGGCCTCGTCTCTGGCGGCCAGCCCGCACGCTTCGTCGCGATAACGATAGACAACCGTGTAGACGCCGGCCTCGGCGGTATCGATCGTCTTGCCAAAGCCAACTGAGAAACCGATGGTATTCTGCAGCTCGATGCAGACGTGCTCGACTATGTGGCCCGCCCAGGTACCGCGGCGCAAGCGTTCGAGAAAACCACCGGGGCGGCCGACGGAGCAGCGATGCTCGGCCAGGCCGGGCAGTAGCGCCACGAGACGGTCGGCGATGCCCTCTACGGTATTGCTCGGTTGGTGCTCGAGCGCGCCGATGTCCAACCGCATGACGATCGTGAGGTAGCGACTGTAGTAGTTGGGACCGCGAAGGGCACGGTGTGCCAGGATTCTCACGGGGTATCGGCCAGATAGTCGCGAAGGGCATCGGGAACCAGGTAACGCCGTGCTCCGACGTCGAAGCCGTGGCCACTGATCAATGCGTGCATGACCATGTTCTCCACTGCGACGGGTTCGCCCATCGACAGCTCCGCCACGTTGGAGCTCGCCATTCCGCGGCTGTCGATGATGATCACGTGCCCCGGACCCACGGCTTCGAGAGTGCCGTTGGCGTGGACGATGACCGCGGCATCTTCGCCGAGGCCCACGCCGAGATGCTCCGGGTTGGTCGCGCCCACTTCCATGAGTCGGGTGAATCGCCCGCGTTCCAGAAAATGGCTGTCTATGATGAGCCCGTCCACCAGGCCGAGGCCGGCGGTCATTTTCACGGCGCCTTTGTGCAACGCGTCGGCAGCCGCACCGTCATAGATCATCGTCGCCGTCAGTGCCATCGCGCCGGCGCTGGTGCCCGCGACAACGGCGCCTGCGTCGAGTCGTTCACGTATCGCCCCCAGCATGGGGGATCCGCCGAGCACGTTGGTCAGGCGGAGCTGGTCACCGCCGGTAAAGAATATGCAGCCACTTGTCTGCACCAGGCGCACGTTTCTGGCATTGGCGGCGTCCTGGCGCTCGCGGATGTCAAGCGCATGAACCCGGTCGGCACCCAACCGGTCGAATGCTGCCTGGTAGACGGGCAGTACTTCCTCGGGCTCGCCGCTGGCGGTGGCGATCAGCGTAATCTCTTCTTCACCCTCGGGGGCGAGCGTGAATACGCGCGTGAGGACTTCGAGTTCCGAAGTTTTGTCCTCGGCACCGCCGATCGCCACGAGAGGGCCGCGCGTGGCGGCAACGTTGTCGGAGGAGGAACCGGCCATAGGTGTTCTGTCGTCGTCCCCGCGGCACTGATACAGGGCTGGCTGCAAGCCCTCGGCTGCGATATCCGTGTGCCAAATATAGCCGGCCCGGGGGCGTACAGCGACCTCCGCAGCGACGGGCGAGGACGCTTTGCGGGTGTTCTGTCTCGGAATTTCGTCGTATTTCTCTCAGTGAGCGAGTCTCGCCGGGCCTGGCCCTGGGGCCGCTGCGTTCCTCAGAGATACGACGAACTTCTGTTGACGGACACTAACGAGCGCGGACCTGGACGATGATGCCCAGAACAGGGTGATCAAGGTAGTGCAGCTCCCCGCTTCTCAGGCGTCGCTGGCTGTGCATGGGGTAGATCGTGCCCTGGTGTTCCCGGCGGTAGCGCAGGTCCGCGGCGATGTGCAGATAACGGCCGGCGTACAGCTTGATGGCGCCATAGAGCCCGGCCGTGTCGGGCAGGGGCATGGTCGCCCGCCAGCTTCCCGGCACGAGCACATAGGGGGACTGCGACCGCGGGCGTCCCGCCTGGATCCAGCCGAAGTGGTCAATCACCCGGTACTGACCGGCGCTTTCGAGCCGCGCCCGTACCCCGCCCAGCTGGAACGCGTCCGGTGAAAGACGGCGTACGCCCCCTTCGCCCGGCGCAACGGCACGGCTGTCCAGCTCCAGGGGCGGCGGATCGGCGGGCCAGCGTTCGCTGTCGGCGCCGCCTTGCTCCCACTGTCGGAAAACCACCACCTCCACCGCGTAGTCCCGGGCGGAGGCGATGCCGGGAACCGCGATCAGCGCGATCACGACAACGAGCAGGCTGGTGCGCGCGAGTGACATGGAGTTCTCCCGGTGGTTAGTGCCGTGGAACGACACTAGGCTGCGAGCGTATCCAGCAGGCGGTCGACCTGCTGCAGGCGGCTATCAGCGTCTTCCGTGGGCACGCGGAAGCGCAGTTTCTCCTGACCTTCGAGACGATACACGCCAGGCTGTTCCTGAACCAATCGGACCAGAGCGGCGGGATCGACCCGCGGGGCGTCGCCGAATTCGAGCATACCGCCGCCGGGGCCGGCCTCGACCCGGCGGATGCCGAGCTGCTGGGCAGTCAGTTTGAGCTCGGTCAGACGGAAGAGGTTCTTGGCCGGCTCCGGCAACAGGCCGAAACGGTCGATCATCTCCACCTGCAGCTCGCGCAGCGCTTCCGTGTTCGTGGCGTTGGCGATGCGCTTGTACTGCACCAGCCGGGTGTGGACGTCGGGAAGGTAGTCGTGCGGCAGCAGGGCCGGGATGCGCAGGTCCACTTCGGTACCGTGATGCAGGGGCCGGTCCAGCTCGGGCTCCTTGCCCGTCTTGATGTCCCGCACCGCGCGCTCGAGAAGCTCCGTGTAGAGCGTGAAGCCTACCTCCTGGATCTGTCCGCTCTGATCCTCGCCGAGGAGCTCGCCGGCGCCCCGGATCTCGAGGTCGTGGCTGGCCAGCGTGAAGCCCACGCCCAGGTCCTCGTGGGCGGCGATGGCGTCCAGCCGTTTGGCTGCGTCGCTGGTCATGCTGCGCCGTGGCGGTGCGATCAGGTAGGCATAGGCGCGGTGGTGCGAGCGGCCGACTCGGCCGCGAAGCTGATGGAGCTGGGCGAGGCCCAGGCGGTCAGCGCGGTTGATCACGATGGTGTTCGCGGAGGGTACGTCGATGCCGCTTTCGATGATCGTCGTACAAACCAGGACATTGAAGCGCTGGTGATAGAAATCGAGCATCACGCGCTCGAGCTCTCGCTCCGGCATTTGCCCGTGGGCGATGCGAACGCGTGCTTCGGGCACGAGCGCCTCCACGTCGCGGGCGATCCGGTCGATGGAGTCCACGTCGTTGTGCAGGAAGTACACCTGGCCGCCGCGGTGGAGCTCGCGCAGGCACGCCTCCTGGACCAGGGCGTCGTTCCACTCGTTGACGAAGGTGCGCACGGCCAGCCGCCGTGCCGGCGGCGTGGCGATGATGGATAGATCGCGCATGCCCGCGAGCGACATGTTGAGCGTCCGAGGAATGGGCGTGGCGGTGAGCGTGAGCACATCGACCTGTGCCCGCAGCGCCTT
Organism: Arhodomonas sp. AD133; assembly: GCF_051195215.1. NCBI lineage: Bacteria > Pseudomonadati > Pseudomonadota > Gammaproteobacteria > Chromatiales > Ectothiorhodospiraceae > Arhodomonas > Arhodomonas sp. AD133. The sequence goes on from NZ_JBNAZM010000004.1 coordinate 106,507, forward strand.
GAGCCGCTCTTTCTGGCGCACGCCGAACCGGTGCTCCTCGTCCATGATCACCAGACCGAGCTCGCGGAACTTGACGCTGGGTTGGAGCAGCTTGTGGGTGCCGATGACGATGTCCACCTTGCCATCGGCGAGGTCGCGGAGCGTTGCCGACTGTTCCTTCTGCGAGCGAAAGCGCGAAAGCAGCTCGATGCGCACCGGCCAGTCGGCGAAACGGTCGATGAAATTCTGGTAGTGCTGCTGGGCCAGCAGCGTCGTGGGCACCAGTACGGCCACCTGGTGGCCTTCCTGCACGCCGACGAACGCCGCGCGCATGGCCACTTCGGTCTTGCCGAAGCCCACGTCGCCGCAGACGACACGGTCCATGGGCTGCTCCGACTCCAGGTCACGGATCACCGCGGCAATGGCCGTTTCCTGGTCCGGCGTCTCCTCGAAGGGGAACTGCTCGGCGAAGCGGCGGTATTCGTCGTGCTCGTAGCGATAGGCGTGCCCCTTGCGCGCGGCCCGGCGCGCGTAGATGTCCAGGAGCTCGGCGGCCACGTCCCGGGCGCGTTCCGCCGCCTTGCGCTTGGCCCGGTCCCATTGCTCGCCGCCGAGGCGGTGCATGGGCGCATGATCGCTGTCCATGCCCGTGTAGCGGGTGACAAGGTGCAGCGACGATACCGGGACGTAGAGCTTGTCGCCGCCGCTGTACTCGAGCGTCAGGAATTCCGTGGCGACTCCGCCGACCTCCAGGGTCTGGAGCCCTTTGTAGCGGCCCACGCCGTGGTCCTCGTGGACCACCGGAGCGTCAATGTGGAGGTCGGTGAGGTCGCGGATGATGGCGTCCGGGTCGCGTTCCGCACGCTGGCGGCGGCGCTTCTGGCTCGCCCGATCGGCGAACAGGGCCGCTTCCGGGATCACGGCCACCGGCGGGTTATCAGCCAGTACGAAGCCTGCCTCCAGCGGACCCGTGGTGATCGCGCGCAGATCCGCGCCGGCGAGGAACGTCTGCCAGCCGTTGGCCACCCGCGGCTTTATGTTCAGCGGTGCGAGGTGTTCCATGAGCCGTTCGCGGCGGCCGGCCGTCTCGGCGACGAACAGAATGCGGCCTTCGTGCTCGGCGACGAACGCCTCCAGGGCCGCGAGCGGCCGTTCGGCGGCGGGGACGCTGCGCAGTGCCGGCAAAGGCTCGACGTTGTGGCGTACAGTGGCGGCACGCTCGCTCGCCGGTGCACTGCCGGATACCGAGGCCTGGGGCAGGGCATTCAGCCTTTCGCGCAGCTCGTCCGGGCGCAGATAGAGCGCTTGCGGCGGCAGCAGCGGGCGTTCGCGGTCGTGGCGCCGCTGTTCGTAGCGCGTGGCGATGTGCTCCCAGTCCGCGTCCAGCGCACTGTCGAGCCCGTCGGTGCGCAGGATCAGGGTGTCGCCGGGCAGGTAGTCGAAAAGTGTCGCCGTCTCGTCGAAGAACAGCGGCAGGTAGTATTCCACGCCGTTGGGCAGATGCCCGTCGCTTACCTCGCGGTAGACCAGGCTGGCAGTGGGGTCGCCTTCGAAGTGGGCGCGCCAGTTGCGCCGAAAGCGCTTGACGCCGTCCTCGCCGGTGGGGAACTCCCGGGCCGGGAGCAGCTCGATGCGCTCCACGCGGCCGCTGCTGCGCTGGCTCTCCGGGTCGAAGCGACGGATGGTGTCGACCTCGTCGTCGAAGAGATCGATGCGGTAGGGCGCGTCGCTGCCCATGGGAAAGAGGTCGAGGATCGAGCCGCGCACGGCGAACTCGCCGTGTTCCATGACCTCGGAGACGCAGCGGTAGCCGGCCCGTTCCAGGCGCTCGCGCATGGCACCGAGGTCCAGGCGGTCGCCTTCGGCGAGTAGCAGCGTGGTGCCTTCGAGAAAGCTCGGTGGGGCGATGCGCTGCATGAGCGTCGCCCCCGGCACCAGCAGAACGCCACGCTCGGTACGGGGGAGTGCATGGAGGGTGCGCAGACGCTCGGAGATGATGTCCTGATGCGGGGAGAAGACGTCGTACGGTAGTGTCTCCCAGTCCGGCAGCGTATGCACCGGTAGCCCGTCGACGGCGAAGAAGCGTATCGCCGCATCCAGCATCTGGGCCTCGTGGGCGGTCGCGGTGACGATGAGCGTCAAGCCACCGTGGTGCGCGGCCGCACTCGCCATCGCAAGCGCCGCGCTGTCGCCGGCAAGGTCGTGCCACTCCCGGCGCTCGCCGGAACGGGTGGGCAACTGGGGTTCAAGCGGACTGTAATGATTCGTCGGCATGCTCGCTGTAACGGGCTGCGGCAGGGTACGGCCATGGTGGCTCGCGGACGGTGAGTGTACTCAAAGGGTGAGCGTGGGTGGAAGCATTGGAGAGTGCTGGCGTCCACGGTGGTCTTCGTCGCTGCTGCCCCGGCAGGGCTCACGACCCCGGTTCTGGCGGAACGCGTGCAAATTTCCGGCTGAGCCCTGCTAGAATGCGCGGCCTCCGGTGCAGGGCCTGTTGTACAGTTTCCGGGTGCGCTGCATCCGGCGTGTGCGTCGTCAACGGCGCCCATGGCCGGTAGGCGCGCCTTTCGACACTCAGCGCAGTAGGACACTTGATCTCATGAGTGACCAGACGCAACCGCCGTGGCTCGACCTCGATCACGCCCATGTCTGGCATCCCTATGCGTCGGTTACGGAACCGGCGCCCGTGTTCCCCGTGGAGAGCGCGGAAGGCGTACGGCTGCGTCTTGCCGATGGTCGCGAGCTCATCGACGGCATGGCTTCCTGGTGGTGCGCCATCCATGGCTATAACCACCCCACACTCAATGCGGCGGCAACCGAGCAGCTCGACCGGATGAGCCACGTCATGTTCGGCGGGCTAACGAATGAGCCGGCCACGCGCCTTGCCGAACGCCTGGTGAGCATCACGCCGACAGGCCTCGAGCATGTGTTCCTGGCGGACTCCGGGTCGGTATCCATCGAGGTGGCCATCAAAATGGCCCTGCAGTATTGGCAGGGGCGCGGCGAGCATCGACCGCGGCTGGTGAGCCTGCGTGGCGGTTATCACGGCGATACCCTCGGCGCCATGTCCGTTTGCGATCCGGTCAACGGCATGCATCGCTTGTTCAGTGGATTGATACCGGAGCAGCTCTTCGCGCCACGCCCCGAGTGCCGCCGCGACGAAGACTTCACGGACGCGGATATCGCGCCGATGCGCGAGCTGCTCGCAACCCATGGCGACGAGATCGCAGCCGTGATCGCCGAGCCCTTGGTGCAGGGCGCCGGCGGCATGCATTTCTACTGCGGCGCCTATCTGAGGGCGTTGCGCCGGCTCTGTGACGAGCATGGCGTGCTGTTGATCTTCGACGAGATCGCCACCGGCTTCGGTCGCACCGGCTCGCTGTTCGCCAGCGACGCGGCCGGCGTCACCCCGGACATTCTCAGCGTGGGCAAGGCACTCACGGGCGGCTATATGACGCTCGCGGCGACGCTGTGCACACCCGATGTGGCCCGGGGCATCTCCGCTCGGGGTGTCCTTATGCACGGCCCCACGTTCATGGGCAATCCGCTGGCATGTGCGGTCGCCAACGCGAGCATCGACCTGCTGCTCGCCGGGCCCTGGCAGGAGCGGGTTGCCGGACTCGGCCGCGCGCTGGAGCGCGGCCTCGCGCCGGCGCGGGAGCTCGCGAACGTGCGTGACGTGCGCGTATTCGGTGGAATCGGCGTGATCGAGATGCACGAGCCGGCGGACATGGCCTGGATGCAGCCGCGGCTCGTGGAGCGGGGGGTATGGGTGCGGCCGTTCGGCCGTCTGCTTTACGTGATGCCCGCCTACGTCATGGAGGACTCGGACCTCGATACGCTCACACGCGTGATGGTCGAGACTGTCGCCGAGGCGGGAGAGCGGTGATCGACGCTCCGGCGTTGCTGCCATATGACGGTCGCCGCGAGGTGGGGCTGCGGTCGCTCTACGAGACCGTCTTCCCGGCCTGGGAGCGCGAGCCGACGGAACAGGTGCTCGCCCGGCTCGCCAGCGGGCGCTACGGTGGCGACGTGCTGCTCGATGCCGGCGGCGGAGTCATCGGGTTCGCCATCGTCGACTTCGTCACCGAGGTGCGGGCCGCGGTGGTGACGTTCGTCGCGGTTGCCGGTGACTGGCGGGGGCGGGGCCTGGGCGAGCGGCTGGTACTCGCCGCCGTGGCACGGTTTCGCCGCGACGAGCGCGCCGACGGCCTGTACGTCGAGGCAGAGCCTCGGCCGGCGCGACTGTACCGGCGTTGTGGTTTCCGCCCCCTGGCGCTGGACTACCGCGTTCCGCATTATGACTGCGCCATGGGGACTCAGCCCATGTCGCTCATGTTCCTGCCACGTGGCGAGTGGCCGGCAAACGTGCCCGGCACCCGGGCGGCGGCGCTCGTCAGGCACATGTTCATCGACGGCTACGGCGTGCGCGCGGATGATCCCAGGCTCGCCGCGCAATGCCGGCGCATTCCGTATCAGGTGAGGGTGAGTGATGCTGAGCTATCGCCAGATCAGTGAAGACGGCGACCGCCTGGAGCATTCGGTTGACGAGGTCATCGCCCAGGGGCGCACCGAGTACCAATCGTATGTGTTCTTCCGTTCACCCTCGCAGGGCGTATGCGTGGCACTGGATGGCGACGTGCAGTCCTGTGAGGTGGACGAGGCCCTCTATCACGAGGCGTTGGTGCATCCGGCCATGCTGCTGCATCCGCGGCCGAGGCGCGTGCTCATCATGGGCGGGGGCGAGGGTGCCACTGCGCGTGAAGCGCTGCGCCATCCGAGCGTGGAAGAGGTGGTCATGGTGGATATCGATGCGGCGTTCGTCGATCTCTGCCGGCGCCATCTGGCGAGCTGGAACGCGCGCGCCTTTGCCGATACCCGGCTGGACGTTCAGTGCCGAGACATCAACGCGTACCTGGAGGAGGCCGGGGCGGGGTTCGATGTCGTCATCGGCGATCTGGTCGACTTCAGTGACGAGGACGATCCGGCTGCCGCTCTCTACAGCCAGGATCTGTATACGCGGCTGCGCCGGCGCCTGAACGAGCGTGCCATCGTCGCGACCCAGACCGGCGGCCTGACCGCGACCAGCGTGGCCGGTCACCGGCGAGTTCGCCGTACCCTGGGCGAGGCGTTCGCGGAGGTGACGAGCTATGCCGCCGTGGTCCCGAGCTTTTATCATCTGTGGAGCTTCGTGCTGGCCTCGGATGCACCCCTGCCCAACACGGGGGAGCCGCCGCTGGAGACCTTCCACACGCGTGCGCTGGCGCGGGGGCTCGATCTTCCCGGCACGGGCGCTGCCAGCCTTGCAGCCGCCTTCGCCATACCTCATTCGATTCGGGAAAAAATCTTGTCATAACAGTCCACTAACCGATAATTCTCATGAGCGACCTGCAATATCAACTGCTGCCCAACCGCCCGCGTGACGAGGCCGACGTCCTGGTGCTGCCTGTGCCCCACGAGCTCACGGTCTCCTATAAACCCGGCACCCGTAATGGCCCGGAGGCGTTGCTCGACGCCAGTTCCCAGCTCGAGTACTACGACGAGGACGCGGACTGGTCGCCGTTCCTGCACATGGGCGTAGCCGTGTTGCCGCCTCTGGAAAAGCAGCTCTACGAAAACGCGGGCGATTACCACCAGAGGCTGACCCGTGTCGCCGGTGAGCTGCCGTCCAGCGCGCTGCTGCTGGCTGTGGGCGGCGAGCATTCCGTTACCGCCTCGCTCGTCGCCGGCCGGATGTCCATGCCGGGTACGGTGGTCGTGCTCGATGCCCATGCGGATTTGCGCGAGCGGTTCGAGGGCAGCGAGTACAGTCACGCCTGCCCCATGCATCACGTCCGTCGTGCCGGGCACCGACTGGTGATGGCGGGGGTGCGGTCGCTCTACGAGGACGAGGCCCGACGCGTCGACGCGGATCCGGGGATCGAATGCTATCGCGACCGGGAGCTGCGCCGCCCGGATCGCTGGCAGACGCTGCTGGAGACGCTTCAGGGGCTCGAAGGACCGGTTTGGCTCACCGTGGACATGGACGTGTTCACCCCGGCCGAGGTCGGCGGTGTGGGTACGCCGCAGCCCGGCGGACTTGACTGGTACCGGGTGCTCGAGTTGGTCGAGGCGGTGATCGACAACCCGGCGGTGGATCTCAGAGGGTGCGACATCATGGAGCTCATTCCCGAGCCGAGCTGTGTGTCCGACATGGTCGCCGCCAAGCTCAGTCAGAAGATGATTTCACGGTGGGGGCTGCGTCATGGCTACCGCGAGCGTGCCGCAGGCGGCAGTCAGACGGAGGTGGACTATGAGTAGCCCATTGCGGGCGTTCCTGCCCGTTGCCCATGAGGATCATCGACCGCGGTGGGACTTCTCGGATGGGTATCCCCCCATCGAGTACCCGGAGGTTCCCGCTCGGGTAGCTGCGGTCATGGCCGGCTTCGAGCGGGGTTGGGAGCTCACGGTGGAGCGGGTGACCGCGGAAGCCGAAGACGCCGTGGCCGGCCTCCACGATGCCGACTACCGCGAGTTCCTCGGTGACATCACTGCCGCCCTGCAGCCCGACGAAGAGTACATCCCGTCCATCTTCCACGGCGATTTGAGCAAGGCAACGGTGCGCTTTCGTGGCGGCATGTTCACCGCGGAAATCGGGACACCCATTACGCCAGCGACCATCGCCGCGGCGCTCAATTCCGCCGAGGCAGCCCGTCGTGCTGCCGAGTGGATGCGCGCAAGCGGCGAGGACGCGGTGGCGCTGTGCCGTCCGCCGGGCCATCACGCCGGCCGGCGGCGTTACGGTGGGTATTGCTTCTTCAACAACGCCTACGTTGCCGCCTCGGTGCTGAGCGCCGGTGGCGGCCGCTGCGCCGTGCTGGACGTGGATTACCACCTCGGCGACGGCAGCGTCGAGTTCGCGAGCGAGCAGGCCCCATACTTTTCCCTGCACGCCGACCCGTGGGCCAACTATCCGCACCTGGACGCGCGCTGGGACGGCTACCGGCGCCCGCACGTGGATCTCACCGATCTGCCGGCGGGTGTGGGCCGCGACGGCTATCTCGCGTTGCTGGACGATGTCCTTGCCCGCGTCGACACGGTGGCGGCCGACACCATCGTGCTGTCACTGGGATTCGATACCGCCGCGACGGATGGTATTCAGGATGCGCCGGTGGGGCTCGATGCCCCTGGTTTCGAGGCGATGGGCGCTCGCCTCGCGCGCCGGCGCGAACGCGTTCTCATCCTGCTGGAAGGCGGTTACGATGTCACCGGGCTCGCCGGTTATGCCGAAGCGTTCGCCCGCGGGTTCCGGCGGTGACGCACTCAGCGCCGGACCACGGTGTGAATGACGCTATCGTGTTCGAAGTAGACGCTGAATTCCGCATAATCCCAGCGCGTGATCGGCGGGTCGCCGACCGGGCCCTCGCGCGATTCGGGTTCACCGTAGCGGCTCTCGACCGTCGACATTGCCGTGCCGTTGACCGGCTCAGCGCCTTCTCCGGCTTTCACCTTGTCCACGAGCAGCGTGTCCGCGGCCGCGGGAGTGGACGCGACAACCAGAAGAAGGAGCAAGGAAATCGTCGTGCTCCGCATAGAAACTGACTCCCTGTTTTCGAGGCGCCACTATAGCACCGGCGCGTGGGCGGCAAAACCGAAGGGGTTGGCATGAATTATCCCGGCCCGCTGCGCAGGGGCCGCCTGATCAGGCGCTACAAACGCTTTCTCGCGGACGTCGTCTGCGACGATGGCGAGTCGCTTACCGCTCACTGCCCCAACACGGGCTCCATGCTTGGCTGTACGACCGAGGGGGCGGGCGTGTGGCTCAGCCACTCCGATCGGCCCGGGCGCAAGTATCCGTGGACCTGGGAGCAGGTGACCGCGGATGGGGGCGCGCGCGTCGGTATTCACACCGGCAGAACCAACGATGTAGTCGAGGAAGCCATCCGGGCGGGCTGGTTTCCTGAACTCGGCGAGCCCGCCGCGGTCCGAAGGGAGGTGTCGGTGCCGGACGAGCACATGCGTGCCGATTTCCGCCTCGCCGACAGGGCCGGAAGCATGACCTACGTGGAGGCGAAGAACGTCACGGCTGCTGTGGATGATCGTGTGGCGCTGTTTCCGGATGCGGTCAGCCGGCGTGGCACACGGCACCTGGAGGTGCTCCAGCGCCTGGCCGAGACGGGCACTGCGGCGGTGCTGGTGTTCTGCGTGCAGCGCACTGACGTGGACGAGGTCCGCCCGGCCGACGGCATTGATCCGGAGTACGGCCGCGCGCTCCGATCGGCGATCGCGGCCGGCGTGGGCGCGTATGCCCTGGTGGCCGAGCCCTCGGACACAGCCATCGAGCCCCGTGCCCGGGTGCCCGTGGTCTGCCCGTAGATTCCCGACAGTCAACAATTCCGCGATCGGCGAACGGACGGCCAATTAGGAATGTTCAAACCCCTTCAATTGTACATCGGCCTGCGTTACACACGGGCCAAACGGCGTAATCACTTCGTCTCGTTCATCTCGCTGTCGTCCATGCTCGGCATCGCTATCGGCGTTACCGCCCTCATCACCGTGTTGTCGGTAATGAACGGATTCGAATCCGAGCTACGCGCCCGCATCCTGGGAATGGTGGCGCATGGGACTGTGGACGGGTATCAGGAGCCGTTGCAGGACTGGCGCGGGCTCACCGAGCGCCTGGCGGAGCGGCCGGAGGTCAAGGGGGCGGCCCCGTTCGTGCGCGGCGAGGTCATGCTCACGCATGGTGGGGAGGTCAATGGCGGACTGGTGCGCGGCATTCTGCCGGAGCGCGAGGCGGCCGTATCGCGGGTCACCGAGAATATCGTGGCCGGTTCCCTGTCCGACCTGCGCGAAGGGGCGTTCAACATCGCTCTGGGCAAGGGGCTCGCCGCCGCGCTCGGTGTGGGTGTCGGCGATACGGTGACCGTGGTCACTCCCGAGGCACGGGTCTCGGTGGCGGGGGTGCTGCCGCGTGTCCGGCGGTTCACGGTCGCAGCGATCTTCTTCGTGGACATGTCCCAGTACGACAACTCACTGGCGCTGATGCACCTCGGTGACGCTCAGCGGCTTTTCCGCACCGGTAGTGGGGTGAGTGGCGTGCGCCTGGAGTTCGAGGACCTGTTCGAGGCGCCGCGTCTGGTCCGCGAGATCGCCCGGGACCTGCCGGGTATCTACCGGATATCCGACTGGACCATGCAGAATCGCAACTTCTTCCGTGCGGTGCAGACCGAAAAGACGGTGATGTTCGTCATCCTGCTGCTGATCGTCGCGGTGGCGGCGTTCAACATCGTCTCCACGCTGGTGATGGTGGTCACGGACAAGCAGGCGGATATCGCCATCCTGCGCACACTCGGCGCCACACCACGCGGGATCATGGGCATATTCATCGTCCAGGGAGCGGTGCTGGGCATCGCCGGTACGCTTCTGGGCGTGACCGGTGGCGTATCGCTGGCGCTCAATGTGGAGACCATCGTTCCCGCCATCGAGCAGTTGTTCAACACCGAGTTCCTGCCGGCGGATATCTATTTGATCAGTGATTTACCGTCGGAACTTCATATGGAGGATGTGGTGCGAATCACCATCGCGTCTCTGGTGCTCTCGCTGCTGGCCACGCTGTATCCCGCGTGGCGGGCGTCTCGGGTCGCTCCCGCGGAGGCGTTGCGCTATGAGTGAGCAGGCCGTCGTCCGTTGCGAGGATCTCGCCCTGTCATTCCGCGAGGGTACCGGGCGGCTACAGGTGCTCGATGGGGTGCGCCTGTCGGTGGCCCGTGGCGAGCAGGTCGCTGTCGTGGGCCGCTCGGGCTCAGGTAAGAGCACGCTGCTACACCTGCTCGGTGGCCTGGAGGATCCGGACCGTGGCGAGGTGTGGGTCGATGGCGAGTGCATGTCGCGGCTCGGTGCCGTACGCCGCGGGCGCCTGCGCAATCGCGCGCTTGGCTTCATCTACCAGTTCCACCATCTGCTGCCGGAGTTCACGGCTCTGGAGAACGTGGCCATGCCGCTGCTGATCCGCGGTACCAGCACGGCCACGGCACGCACGGCGGCCCGTGGGCTGCTGGACAGAGTGGGGCTTTCGGCGCGCGTGACCCACAAACCGGGCGAGCTCTCCGGCGGTGAGCGCCAGCGTGTGGCGATAGCCCGGGCGTTGGTCACGCAGCCGGCGTGCATTCTCGCCGACGAGCCCACAGGCAACCTGGACCGCCATACCGCCGAGCGGGTGTTCGATCTCTTGCAGGAGGTCAACCGTGACTACTCGACCAGCGTGGTCATGGTCACCCACGACGCCGCGCTGGCCGACCGGCTAGACCGCCGGTTCACTCTCGACGATGGACGCCTGGACGCTGGTTGAACAGGCGTGCGGCTCGGCGCTGGCGATGACGCAGGTGGCGGACGATATACAGTCGCCAGGCAAGCTGAACGGCGCCGTAGCCGGCGAGCGCCACGAGGCTGCCGGTTGTCAGAGAGCCCAGGAACAGGGGTTTCCAGATGACCCCGATTTCGTGCCAGAACCAGGACAGGCTGGGCTCGAAGCCCGTGTGGAAAACGGGTACACCGATCATCCAGGTACCCACCATGTAAGCGAAATAGTACATGGCGGGCATGGTCAGTGGGTTGCTCACCCATACGAGCACCACTGACAGAATCAGGTTGACGCGGAGGGCGACCGCCAGGCCGGCAGCGATGAGCATCTGCGCCGGCAGCGGAATGAACGCGGTGAACAGGCCCACGGCCACGCCGCCGGCGACGGAGCGCCGGTTGAGGTGCAGGAGGAAAGGGTCGTCGAGCAGTTTGCCCAGCCAGCGGAGCTCGCGCCGCCTGGTGATGCGGTGCGGGTCCGGCAAATAGCGTTTGAGAAGCTGGCGCGGCATATCCCCCTCCTGCAACCCGGCCGTGATTATCCATGCAACACCGGCGGGATGACAGTCCCGCCCGGATGCAGACAGGGGAGCCACAGGGATGTTGGCACTACTGATCGGGTTGTTGGTACCGCTGTCCGTGCATGCGGCAACGGCAGTGTGGCTGCTGCCGGCGAGCGCGGCGCTGACGTTACTGGCGCCTTGCCGCCACCCTGGAGCCCGGGCGCTTGCCGCCTATGGTCTGGGGATCATCGTTTGCGGGGTGATGGTCGCCCACGCCATGGAGAGGCGTCTGCCGGATACGCGTTCCGGCGAGACGTTCATGCTCACGGCCCGGGTGATCTCGTTGCCCCGGGTCGGCCCATCGCGCCAGCGCTTCGTCGTCGTGCCACAGCAGATCGACCCGTCGCTGCCCCGATTGCCACGGCGTATCCGCCTGTCGTGGTATGGCGACAGTGCCACGGTGCGTGCCGGCGAGACATGGCGATTCGAGGCGCGCCTGCGAAGACCCCGGGGCTTCATGAACCCGGTGCGTTTCGACTACGAACGCTGGCTCGCCAGTGAGCACGTGGATGCGACGGGGTACGTGCGCACCGGCGAGCGCCTGGCGCCGGCGAATGGACTGGCGGGCTGGCGCGGCGGTATCGCCGAGCATCTCGCCGCCCGCGCCGGCCGTGGCGATGGAGCGGCGGTGGCAAGGGCACTGCTGGTCGGTGACCGGCGCGGCTTCTCGGATGCCTTGTGGCGGGATCTGCGTCGCGTGGGCATCACTCATCTCGTGGCTATCTCGGGATTGCATATCGGTTTGGTGGCCGGGCTCTCGGGTTGGGCCGGCGGACTTGGGTGGCGGTGCCTACCCGCAGCGGTAGCGCGCGTGCCGACGCTGGTCGCCGGTAGTCTGATCGGCGTGATCGCCGGGGCTGTCTACGCCGCACTGGCTGGCTTTTCACTACCCACGCTGCGGGCCCTGGTGATGGCAGTCGTAGTGGCGGTGGCGCTGGCGACGCGCCGGCGTCCGGGGCGCACGCGCGGACTCGTGCTCGCTGGCCTGTCGGTGCTCGCGCTGGACCCCTGGGCGTGTCTGGCTCCCGGATTCTGGCTTTCGTTCGCGGCGGTGACCGTTATCGTGTTTGGCTGGCGCGGCGGCGCCTCGCGACTCGCCAATACCGTGCGGGTGCAGTGGCTCATAGGCGTGCTGCTCGCTCCGGTGCTGCTGGTGTGGTTCGGTGGCTTCTCCTGGCTCGGAGTTCCCGTGAACCTGATCGCGGTACCGCTGGCCACGGTAGTGGTGCCGGGCGTGTTCCTGGCGGCCGTCACGGATGCGCTCTGGCCTGTGACCGACGCACTGGCGCGGGCTTCCGGCGCGCTGGATCATGCGCTTGCCGGCGTGTCCTGGCTCGCCGGAAATGCCGGGCTCGTGATGCCGGGGCCACGTCCGGCCTGGGTGTGGCCGGTTGTCGGCGTCGCGGCCGTCTTGTGCGTGCTGCCGCGTGGTTTTCCCGGACGCTGGCTGGCGTTGCCGCTGTGTGCGCTCGGGTTGCTGGCGCCGGCACCGCGGCCGGCAGCGTTGGAGATCACGTTCCTCGAGGTCGGACAAGGGGCGGCAACGGTGGTGCGTGCCGGCGACCGCGTCATGGTCTACGACACTGGCCCATCGTGGGGCGGCGGTGGCAGCGCCGCGCAGTTCACCCTGATTCCGTTCCTGCGCGAACATGGCATTGCGCGTGTGGATCGCCTGGTGGTCAGTCACGGCGACCGTGACCATGCCGGCGGCCTCGCCGCGCTTCAGCGGGCGTTGCCCGTGGCCGAACTGACCAGTGGTGAACCTGGCGAGACAGGCGGTCGGCCGTGCCGTGCCGGTGAGCGCTGGCGTTGGGGCGAGGTGACATTTCGTGTGCTCGCACCGGTGCATTCGGGACGGTCGGGCAACGCTGCCTCGTGCGTGCTCATGATCCGTGCCGGGCGGTTCCGCGTGTTGCTGACCGGCGATCTCCCCGCCGCCGGGGAAAAGCGGTTGCTCGCGCGGCTCGAGCATCCGGTGGACGTGCTCCAGGTGGCTCATCATGGCAGCGACAGTTCCACCACGCCGGAATTCCTGCGCGTTGCGCGGCCCGATGTGGCGGTCATATCGGCTGGCCACGACAATGCCTATGGACTGCCGTCGCCGGTGGTGGTCCGGCGCCTGCGCTGTGCCGATGCCCGGGTCGTTTCCCTGGCGCAGTGGGGGGCGCTGACTGTGCAATGGCGCACAGACCGGGACATTTCCATGGAGCAGGTGCGCCGCGCCCGGCTGCGCTTGTACCACGACCGTCTGAGCGGAGTTCAGGCCGCCGGGCAAAATCGGTATGATTCCCGGCGTTCGCGAACTGGACGATACAAGGAAGGCGATTTCACGTGTGGGAGCTCATTAAAGCCGGTGGCTGGCTAATGCTGCCGATCATCGTGTGTTCCGTGCTCGCGCTGGCGATCGTCATCGAGCGCTCGTGGGCACTGCAGCGCCGCCGCGTGGTGCCGAAGCATCTGCTGGCGGAGGTATGGAACAAGATCAAGGGTAATGCGCTGGACGGTGCTCAGTTGCGTAGCCTGCGCCAGGGCTCGCCCCTGGGCCGGGTGCTGGCGGCCGGGCTGGTGCACGTGCGCCGCAGCCGCGAGGTGATGATGGAGAGCATCGAGGATGCCGGGCGCCACGAGGCGCACGCTCTCGAGCGCTATCTCAACACCCTCGGCACCATAGCCGCCATCAGTCCGCTGCTGGGCCTGCTGGGCACCGTTGTCGGCATGATCGACGTCTTCGGGACCATCTCGAGTCAGGGAGTGGGGAACGCACCGGCACTGGCCGGCGGTATCTCGCAGGCGCTGATTACCACGGCCGCGGGGCTTGTGGTGGCGATCCCGTCTCTGATGGCGTATCGCTATCTGCGCGGCCGGGTCGATGAGCTGGTCGTGGAGATGGAGCAGCAGGCGCTCAAGCTGGTCGAGGCGATTCACGGTCAGACGGCGAGCGCCGGGAGTGAAGCGGCGTGAATCTGAGTCCGCGGCGGCGCGAGGAGCCGGAAGTCAATCTGACCCCCCTGATCGACGTGGTGTTTCTCATGCTCATCTTCTTCATGGTGAGCACCACCTTCGTCAGTCAGGCGCGGCTGAACGTCACCCTGCCGGAGTCCGAGCAGGCGAGCAGCAGCGACGACGATGACGGCCTGGCTCTGACCATCAATGCCCAGGGACGGATGTTCCTCGACGGTGACGCACTGGTGAACAGTAAGCTCGAGACCGTGCGGCGCGCCCTGGATCAGGCCGTCGGCGAACGCGATCCGAAGGCCGTTCGCCTGGTGATTCAAGCCGACGCCGACGCCCGTCACCAGGCTGTGATCACTGTGCTCGACGCTGCCGGCCAGCTCGGGTTGAGCCGTGTGGGAATGGCGGCCTCGGCGACTGGCGAGCAATGAGTGCCGACTCGCGCGAGGGTGGTCAGACAGCTTCCGGCCGCGAGATCTATCGGCGGCTGCTCGGCTACACGCGACCACATTGGCCGCTCGCCGTGGTCGCGATGGTGGCGATGGTCATCAGCGGCGGCATGGAAACGGTATTCGCCTGGCTGATGAAGCCCATGCTCGATGACGGCTTCGTCGAGCGTGATCCGCAAGTCATGCGCCTGATCCCGTTCGCCCTGATGGGGATATTCCTGATCCGGGGGCTGGCGAGTTTCGGTGCCGGCTTCGGCATGATGTGGATCAGCCGCCGCGTCATCCACGAGCTGCGCCGGGAGGTTTTCGAGCGTCTGCTGGCGCTGCCCAAGCACTACTTCGACAATGCGTCGGCGGCGCGACTGCTCTCGCGGCTGACCTACAACGTCGAACAGGTGGCGAAGGCGGGGAGCGATGCGGTGGTGACGCTCGTGCGCGACAGTGCCACCTCGATCGCGCTGCTGGGATACATGTTCTTCGTCAGCTGGCGACTCGCCTTGATCTTTCTCGGTCTGGGGCCGGTGCTCGCGCTGGTCGTGGTCTATATCAGCAAGCGCTTCCGCCGTATCAGCCGCCGTATTCAGCGCAGCGTCGGTACCGTGGCTTACGTGGCCGAAGAGGCCATCGAGGGGCACGAGGTCGTCAAGGTCTTCGGCGCCCAGGAGCATGCACGCGCGCGTTTTGACGAGGCGAACACGCGCAATATGCGGCAGTACATGAAGTTCGCGGCGACGAAGGCCCTGAGTACCCCCGTGGTTCAGTTCGTATCGGCCGCGGCGCTGTCGCTGGTGATCTATCTCGCTACCCTCAAGGACGTGGTCTCCACCATTACAGTGGGCGGGTTCGTGTCGTTCATCACGGCGATGTTGCTGCTGATGCAGCCGTTGAAGCGCCTGACCAACGTCAACGCTGTCATCCAGCGGGGCATCGCTGCCGGCGAGAGCATTTTCGAGATCATCGACGAGACGCCCGAGTGGGATGGGGGGGTACGGCGGCTGGAACGCGCCCAGGGTACCGTGTCCTACGAGGGGGTGAGCTTCGACTACGGTGCCGGCCGAACCGTGCTCACGAACATCGATTTGTCCGTGCGGGCCGGGGAGACCGTCGCCGTGGTGGGGCGATCGGGCAGCGGCAAGACCACGCTGGTGAATCTGCTGCCCCGATTCTATGACCCGAGTGCCGGCCGGATCCTGCTCGACGGTCACCCGCTCACCGAGTACCGCCTCGCGGATCTGCGCCACCAGATCGCGCTGGTAGGCCAGCAGGTGGTGTTGTTCAACGATACCGTCGCGGCGAACATTGCCTACGGCCGTGCCGAGGGCTGTGACCGGGAGGAAGTCATCCGCGCGGCGGAGCTGTCCAATGCCCGGGCGTTCATCGAAGGTCTGCCCCAGGGCTTCGACACCATGGTCGGGGAGAACGGCGTGATGCTCTCCGGCGGACAGCGTCAGCGCATAGCGATCGCCCGAGCCCTGCTGAAGGATGCGCCTATCCTGATTCTGGACGAGGCGACCTCGGCGCTGGACACCGAGTCGGAGTCGCAGATCCAGCATGCCCTGGATTCGCTCATGCGCGGGCGCACGACCTTCGTGATCGCGCACCGGCTGTCGACGGTGGAGGGCGCGGACCGCATCGTGGTTCTGGACGAGGGCCACATCATCGAGGCCGGAAGCCATGCCGAGCTGCTCGCCGGCGATGGCGCGTACGCCGCACTCTACCGCATGCAGTTTCGCGGGGGGCGTCGCCAGGCGGAGCGGGCATAGTGCCGGTCGCGCGCCCGCCGCGGTTCTGGTTCGAGCCGTCGCCGGTGGCGGCGGCCCTGGTGCCGCTGGCGTGGCTGTTCCGTGGTATCACCCGCTTGCGACGTGCCTACTGGCGGAGCCGATCGGTCGCTTGTGGTGCGCCCGTGATCGTGGTCGGCAACCTTGTCGTCGGCGGTGCCGGCAAAACGCCCCTGGTCATCCATCTGGCCCAGCGCGCTACCGAGCGGGGCTGGTCTCCAGGTATCGTGCTGCGCGGCTATGGTGGCCGTGCCACGCACTGGCCACAGTGGGTGACGGCGGACAGCGACCCGCGGATGGTGGGGGATGAAGCGGTGTTGATCGCGCGGCGTACCGGGGAGGCGGTGGCGGCGGGGTCCGACCGGGTCGCCGCAGCGCGGCTGCTCGTGGCCGCGGGCTGCGATCTGGTGATCAGCGATGACGGGTTGCAACACTACCGCTTGCGGCGTGACCGGGAGATCGTCGTGGTCGATGGTGACCATGGTCTGGGCAATCGCCGGTGTCTGCCGGCAGGGCCATTGCGTGAACCCCCGCAGCGCCTCGCGTCGGTGGACCTGATCATCGCCCGGGGGCATGCATGGCCGCAGGCGAGGGGTGTCTACGAGCTCGCCACCGCCGGCTTCGCCGCTGTTGGGGGCGCCAGGACCTCGCCAGCACCCGAACGCGGGCAACGTGTGCATGCTGTGGCCGGCATCGGCGATCCGGAGCGTTTTTTCGCGACACTGCGGACGCTGGGCCTCGAGCCGGTGCCGCATGCGTTCGCCGATCATCATGTTTTCTCCCCGGCGGATCTCGCATTCGAGGAACCCCTGCCGGTAGTGATGACGGAAAAGGACGCGGTAAAGTGCGCAGCCTTTGCACCACCGGGCTGCTGGTATCTGCCAGTGAGCGCCCGCCCGGATGCCCGGGCGGGCGTCGCGCTCGATGAGCTTCTCGACAGCCTGGTGGGATACGGGAGCTGACATGACGGGTTTCATTGTGGTCATTCCGGCGCGCTATGCGTCCACGCGCCTGCCGGGTAAGCCCCTGATCGACCTGGCGGGGCGTCCCATGATCGAGCATGTGATCGCTCGCGGACTCGATAGTGGTGCCGAGCGGGTGATCGTGGCAACCGACGACGAGCGCGTCGAGGCTGCTTGCGTCGGCGCGGAGGTCATGCGCACGCGTGACGATCACCCGACGGGCACCGATCGTCTGGCCGAGGTGGTGACGCGACTGGGGGTGCCGGACGATTGCGTCGTGGTCAATCTGCAGGGAGACGAGCCGCTGATGCCGCCGGCGCTTCTACGTCAGGTGGCGGCGTCGCTGGAGGCCCATGAAGATGCGGCTATGGCGACGCTTGCCGTGCCGCTGGCGGCCGATGCGGTGGCCAATCCGAACCTGGTCAAGGTCGTCACCGACCGCCACGGCTACGCACTGTATTTCAGCCGCGCGCCCATTCCGTACGATCGCGACGGCTCCGCGCAGGCATGCGTATACCGCCTGCACGTGGGTGTCTATGCGTATCGTGCGGAATTCCTGCGCCGCTACCCCGGGCTGCCCGCGTGCGGCCTGGAGGCCGCCGAGCAGCTGGAACAGCTGCGCGCGCTGTGGCACGGCTACCGCATCCATGTAGCGGAAGCACCGGCGCTGCCCGGGCACGGGGTGGATACTGCCGACGATGTGATCCTGGTGGAAGCAGCGCTCAAAGCAGACCGAGGCGGGTGAGCAGGGGTGTCACCCGGCCGGGCGCTTCGAATACCGGAATCGTCCAGAGGCCAGGCGCGCGTCGTGCGGACTGCCCGAACTGATCCCGCTGGGGCCCGGCCACATGGGGTTCGCCGAGCACGAGGGCGGGGCCTTCGGCAATGACGTCCACGACTCGCAGGGTGCGCCCCTGGTAGGTTACCTCGCGGCCGATCAGCGCTTCGAGGTCTTGCAGGCTCGGGTCCAAAGCCGCTGCTCCGTTCAAGACTCTAGCTGGAGATATCGATGATACGCGTTTTATTCGTTTGCACCGGCAACATCTGTCGCTCACCGACGGCGGAAGGGGTATTCCGACGGCTCGTCGAGGCAGCCGGCTTGGCAGCGGAAATCGATGTGGACTCGGCCGGAACCCACGGGTTTCACGTCGGCCGCGCGCCGGACGCACGGGCCCGGGAGGCGGCTGCGCGGCGCGGTGTGGATATCAGCGATCTGCGCGCCCGCCAGGTGGACGCTTACGATTTCGAGGGCTTCGATTACATCCTTACGATGGATGAGGGCAATCTCGGGATCCTGCTGGCCGACGCGCCGCCGTCCGCGCACAAGCGCATTCACCCCTTCCTGGATTTCGCGCCTCATCGCACGGAGTCGGAGGTGCCGGACCCGTACTACGGCGGTCGGGACGGCTTCGACCACGTTCTGGGTCTGGTCGAGGACGCGGCAGAAGGGCTGCTGGCGGAAATCCGTCGCGAGCACCATCTATAAGAACGCTGTCCGCGACGGCTGACCCACGAAAGCGACGTCAAGCGCGATCGGATTCGGCAACAGGACGGGCCGCCCGCGGGCGGCCCGTCAGCATGCCGGGATAATCCCGGCTGACAAGGGTGGTTGCCGCTATTGCGAGCGCTGGTTTTGCGGGGTTTCGCCGGAAGCGGTTTCGGGCTGCTCCCCGACTGCTTGATCGTCGCCGCTCGTCCGCGCCGCCGATTCACCGGTGCCGGGCTCTTCCTTCCCGTCCACGCTGTCCTCGACCTGCTCGGCGGCCGCTGCGGCGCCCAGGGCGTTATCAGCATCCGAATGGCCCACCGGCTTGCGTTCCACCTCTGAATCGGTCGGCGTCTCCGGGGGTACCGTTTCCTGCTTGCCCCCGGCGGCGCTGTCCGACGTTTCGTTGGTTGTTGTATCCGTCGTCGCCGGCTCGTCCGCCACGGTGGGCGCCGCAGGGGATGGAGCAGCCGGCGGATGCGGTTGTTCCTGCGGGCTAGGTGTTTCCTGGCTGGAGGTCCCGGCAGTCACGGGTTCCTTCGCCGTGGTGTCGGCGTCGGCACTTGCCGCCTGCGTTGCAGGAATGCGCGGGCGCCCGGGCCAGCGGCGTGGATCGTCCGCTTTGCGGCTCTTGCGGGTGTCGCCCTTGCTCCTGTCGGCGTCGGTGCCTTGTGCGCTCGCGTTTTTGGGTTTCTTGGGCGCGCGCGCCTGCTCGGGCTTGTCCTTACTGGCCGTATCCCCGCTCTCGGTCTGCGAGGTGGTCGCCGCCGTGGGGCGGTCCGTCTCGCCCGCGTCGCCGGATTTGGCCGCGACCTCGTCATCATGGTCCGGTTTCGTGTCCGCTTTGCTGGCGGCCTCGCCGGACTGCTCCTTTGCGGAGCCGGAATCGGCTTCCGTGCCTTGGCCGTTGCGATTGCTGCGGCGACGGCGACGGCCCCCACGCCGCCCACGCCGGCTGCGTCCTGAGCTGCTGGTTCCGTTGCGCTGACCGTTCGCGCTTTCCGCCTGCTTGCCTGTTTCCTTGGCCTCGGCGGTAGTGTCGCGTTCGCCGCTTGCCGCCGTATCGGTCTTCTCGGCCTCGGTGCTGCGGGGGGTGGAAGCCGGAGTCGCCTGCTTCTTGGGCTTGTCCTGCTTCTCCTGCTTCCGGGGCTTGCCGGAATCCCGGTCACCGGCGGTGCGATCACCGCTGCGAGCGGTCTTGCCGGCTTGCTGGCCGTTGCGGCCGCGGGACTGGCCGCCGCGCGCGCCGGCCTGTTGCTTGTCGCGGTCGCTATCGGCTTCCGTTCGTGCGGTGGCCTGGCGTTTTGGCGAGGGCGCTTCGGCGCGGGGCGTCTCTTCCTGGTCGCCGACGACGATCTTGCGCAGCCAGCCGAAGAATCCACCGAGGGCACGTGGCGGTTCCTCGCGCACGCCGGTAGCCGCCTCGGCGGCGGGTTTGGGTGCCGTCGGCTTGGGTGCGGGCGCGGCAGGGCGCACTGCACGCACCGCCGGTTGCTCGTTGCGCGGACGTTCGGCAGCCAGCTTCTGCTCCATCGGCGTGGGCGCTTCGTCCTCGCTGGTGAGGCGGTAGCTCACGTCGTCCGCCGACTGGTCGTCGCTGCGGATGCGCTGGACCTCGTAGTGCGGCGTCTCCAGGTGATTATTGGGAATGAGAACGACGGCAACACCGTTGCGCTGCTCGATCTCGGCAATCGCGCCGCGTTTCTCGTTGAGCAGGAAGGTCGCCACGTCCACCGGCAGCTGCGCCAGCACCTTGCCGGTCTTCTCCTTCATGGCCTCTTCCTCGACGAGCCGGAGAATCGCCAGCGCCAGCGACTCCACGCTTCGGATGGTGCCCTGACCACCGCAGCGCGCGCAGATTTCCTGGCTGGACTCGCCCAGGGACGAACGCAGGCGCTGGCGGGACATTTCCAACAGCCCGAAGCGCGAGATGCGGCTTACCTGGACGCGGGCGCGATCCTGCTTCACGGCCTCGCGAAGGCGGTTCTCCACCTCGCGTTGGTTGCGGTTCGGGCCCATGTCGATGAAGTCGATGACGATGAGCCCGCCCAGGTCGCGCAAGCGCAGCTGCCGGGCGATTTCGTCGGCGGCTTCCAGGTTCGTGTTCAGGGCGGTCTCCTCGATGTCCGCGCCCTTGGTGGCGCGGGAGGAGTTGATATCGATGGAGATCAGCGCCTCGGTATGATCGATGGCGATGGCGCCGCCGCTCGGCAGCCGCACCTCACGCTGGAACGCCGACTCGATCTGACTCTCGATCTGGTAGCGCGTGAAAAGCGGAACCTCATCGTCGTAGCGCTTGAGCTTTTGCAGGTTGTGCGGCATTACCTGTTCCATGAACTGCCGCGCCTGGCTATAGATCTCGGCGTCGTCGATGAGGACCTCGCCGATGTCGGAACGCAGGTAGTCCCGCAACGCCCGGATGATGACGTTGCTCTCCTGGTAGATCAGAAAAGGGGCGGGGCGTTCGGCGGCCGCTTTCTGGATCGCAGCCCAGAGGTTGAGCAGGTAGTTCAGGTCCCACTGGAGCTCCTCGACGCTGCGTCCGACGCCGGCGGTGCGCACGATCAGCCCCATGCCTTCCGGTACGTCGAGCTCGCGCAGCGCCTCGCGAATCTCGGTACGGTCCGAGCCTTCGATACGGCGCGATACGCCGCCGGCACGGGGGTTGTTGGGCATGAGAACCAGGTAGCGCCCGGCCAGGCTGACGAAGGTGGTAAGCGCGGCCCCCTTGTTGCCGCGCTCTTCCTTCTCGACCTGGACGACGACCTCCTGGCCTTCCTTGATGACGTCCTGAATGCTGGCCTTGCCGGGATCGGCGTCGCCGCCCTGAAAGTAACCGCGCGCGATCTCCTTGAATGGCAGAAAGCCGTGGCGTTCCGCTCCGTACTGGACGAAAGCCGCTTCCAGGCTTGGCTCGACGCGGGTGACCTTACCCTTGTAAACGTTTGCCTTCTTGCGCTCTCGCGCGGGGGTTTCGATGTCCAGGTCGTAGAGTGACTGACCATCGACCAGCGCCACGCGCAGCTCTTCCGGCTGCGTGGCATTGATGAGCATGCGTTTCATCGTAAGCGATTCTCCGGCGCTCGACCCGACCGACCCCGTCGTCGTGCTCGTAGCACCGCACACGCGCCGCCGGCGCCGCGAAGCTGACGCGGCTAGCAGGGGGCTGCGAGACCCCGTCGGCCAATAAGGAGCCGAGCAGGGTGGTAATGAGGTGTGACACGATCAATCCTGGCATATGCAGATACGACGGGGCGCCAGGGGGCGCATTAGCCATTCGCGAACTGCGCGAACGGGTGACCCAAGATTAAAGGAGACCTGCATGAACGGCCGCCCGTCGGAAGCCAACGGGCGTGCCTGCAATCTTTGCCTTTATGCGGCTACCGGCCGGAGGCGCGTCGCCTCGACGTGCGGCCATGTAACACGCCCGCAACTATATCAACGTTAGCTGTTTGCTTCCAAGCGAACCGGCCACTGGTATCATGCGGAATCGCCCGCGTTTGGCGGAGCCCGAAAGCCGCTTCAGAGAGGTCTATGGCAGCGCATGTCCGCCACGTCGAGGTCGACGCCGAGTTTGCCGGCCAGCGTCTCGACAATTACCTGAGCCGGGAACTGCGCGGTGTGCCGCGCACGCTGATCTATCGGCTTCTGCGTCGCGGTGAGGTCCGCGTCAACGGCGGTCGTGTCAAGCCGGCGTACCGCCTGCAGGCCGGTGACGATCTGCGTCTGCCGCCGGTGCGGGAAGGGCGGGGGGCGACCTCCGAGCCGTCGGCGCAGGTCCTCGAGCGGCTGGAACAGGCGGTGTTGTACGAGGACGACGACCTGATCGTCCTCAACAAGCCCTCCGGGCTCGCCGTGCATGGCGGCAGCGGTCTCGGTTACGGCATCGTCGAGGCAATGCGGCGGCTCCGCCCGCAGTGCCGGTTCCTCGATCTCGCCCACCGGCTCGACCGTGACACCAGCGGCTGCCTGGTAGTCGCCAAGCGGCGCTCGATGCTCAAGGTGGTGCACGCGGCGCTGCGTGCCGGTGAGGTCGACAAGCGTTACCATGCCCTGCTCGCCGGGACGCTGGAGCGCCGTACGGAAGCGGTGGAGGCGAGGCTGGAGCGACAGAAGGGGCGCGGGGGCGAGTCCGTGATGCGCGTGAGCGCTGCGGGCAAGCCGGCGCGCACGGTATTTCACCGTGAACGTGTGCTCCGGGACTGGACACTGGTGGAGGCGGAGCTCCACACCGGACGCATGCATCAGATCCGCGCCCATGCTGCCCATATCGGCCACCCGATCGCCGGTGACCGCCGCTACGGCGACAAGGCACGCAATCGCGAGGTGCGTCAGGCGGGGTTGAAACGTCTGTTCCTGCACGCCAGTTCGTTGACGCTACCCCACGGACCGCTGACCGTACGGGCGCCGCTGCCTGGGGATCTGCAGGCCGTTCTCGGGCGGTTCGAGATGCAGCAAGGTTCCAACTAGTACCCCGGAACACGAATTCGCGTTCCGGGACACTACGAAGATAATTGGGGTTACACACCGGCCCCGAGGGAGTACGAAGACGTGGAGCAACAGGAAGAGCACTGGGCGCGGGAGACACTGCGCGAGATCGCCATGGAGGGCATCAAGGAGCGTCGTCGTGCGCGGCGTTGGGGCATATTCTTCAAGCTGCTGATCCTTGCCTATCTGATCGCGGTCTTCGCGCTCGCGGTGCCGTCACTGTGGCGCAGCACCGATGTGGTCGAAGTAGGGCGGCACGTGGCGGTCGTGGACCTCAACGGCGCCATTGCCTCGGATTCGAAGGCCAATGCGGACCGCATCATCAAGGGCCTGGAGGCGGCGTTCGGGGCGAATGACGTCGCCGGCGTGATGCTCCGCATCAACAGCCCCGGCGGCAGCCCGGTGGAGTCGCGCCGCATCAACGCTGCCATCAAGCGCCTGCGTGATGCGCATCCTGATGTAACCCTGTATGCCGTCGCCGGCGACATCATGGCTTCCGGTGCGTACTACGTGGCGGCTGCGGCGGATGAAGTGTATGCGGACCCGGCCTCCCTGGTGGGGTCCATCGGTGTGGTCATGGGCGGTTTCGGATTCACCGACGCCATGGACAAGGTTGGCGTCGAACGCCGTCTCTATACGGCAGGTCGTAACAAGGCGATGCTGGACCCCTTCTCTGCCCCCGATCCTGATGTGGAGGCTCACGTCCAGACAATGCTCGATGACATCCACACTCAGTTCATCCAGGCGGTCAGGGAGGGGCGCGGCGACCGGCTCGCCGATGACGAGCGGCTGTTCTCCGGGCTGATCTGGACCGGGGAGAGGGGCAAGGCGCTCGGTCTGGTGGACGGGCTCGCGACGCCGCGCGAAGTGGCGCGCGAGATCATCGGTGTGGAGCGTACCGTTAACTACACGCCTCGCGGCAATATTCTCGATCGCATCACCGAGCGCCTGGGCATGGTTGCGTCGCAGGTGCGAAACGAGTTGCTGACACCGCGTTTATGGTAGTGCCCAGCCGCGATCGCGCAGCATGTCGCACAGCGCGATCAGCGGCAGCCCGATCAGGGTGTTCGGGTCGTCGCCTTCGAGACGCCGGAACAGGCTGATACCGAGCCCCTCGGCGCGAAAGCTCCCGGCGCAGTCGAACGGGCGTTCACGCTGGATGTAGCGCTCGATCTCGGTGCTTTCGAGCTCGCGGAAATGCGCATCGATGTGCTCGACGCGGGAGTCGGTATGTGCAGTGCGAGTGTCGTGCAGGGCCAGCCCCACCAGGAAACGCACGCAGCGCCCACTGGCACGTTGTAGTTGGGCCACGGCGGCGGTCTCGTCATGCGGCTTTCCGATTATCGTGCCGTCCAGGCACGCGATCTGGTCACAGCCGATGACCAGCGCGTCCACCGTGTCGACGGCGGCGGCGCGGGCCTTGTTCTCGGCGAGGCGTCTGACGTAGTCAGCGGGCGCCTCGCCGGCGACCGGGCGTTCGTCGATGTCCGGGGCGCGTTGCTCGAACGCGATGCCCAGCCGCTCGAGCAGCGCTGCCCGGTACGGTGAGCCGGAGCCGAGGATGAGGTTGGATTGCGTCATTGCCGGAGTTCCTTGCCTTGCCGGGCGATGATAGCAGCTTCCCGCGGCGGTGGGCTTTGACAGGGGGAGGGGGCGTGGCTAACATTCCCGGTCTTATGCGGGACGAAACCCTGCCCCAGTGGATCGACCTTGACCGGGTCGGCGATGGCGGTCTGCAGCTCGCGGGTACCGTGCCGGTGTCGGCGCTGGCGCGCCTCGGTGATCTGCTCAAGGCCGCTTCCGATCCAGTGACCGTCGAGGTGCGCGTGGTCCGCGACCAGACGGGCGCGGCAGTGGTGATCGGCCATGTGGATGGGCAGCTGCCGCTGGAATGTCAGCGCTGTCTGGATGTGGTCGTGACTGCCGTTCATGGCGAGTTCGAGCTGATGGTGGTGGCCTCCGAAACCGAAGCCGCCGCTTTGGGGCAGGAGCAGGACGCCGCAGTCGCTCATGAGGGGCGGCTCGATCTCTACGCTCTCGTGGAGGACGAGCTGATTCTCGGGTTGCCGGTGGTCGCGCGCCATGCCGGCGAGCAGGGGTGCGAGCATCAGCTCAGGCACTTCGGCCCTCCGGGGGAACCGGAGCCGGAACGGGAGAATCCGTTCGCCAAACTCGCCGAGCTGAAAAAGCGCGAAACAGACGATTGAATCGCAGGAATTCCGGAATTTAGGAGTAGCCAGTCATGGCAGTGCAACAGAATCGCAAGACCCCGTCCAAGCGTGGCATGCGTCGATCCCACGACGCGCTGTCCAAGCCCACGCTTTCGGTGGAGCAGACCACTGGCGAAACCCATCGCCGTCACCATATTTCCGCGGATGGCTACTATCGTGGCCGCAAGGTGACTGCGGGCAAGGACGACTGAATAGCAGGGTCGCCCCTGCCATTGCGTCGGCCGCCATCGTCCCGGCAGGGATGGGGCGGCCGACTGTTTTTGGCGTAACTGGCTGGTTGCCATGACACGGCGTTTCACGATTGCCCTGGATGCCATGGGCGGCGACCATGGCGCATCGGTGGTGGTGTCCGCAGCGCTGCGCGCGCGGCAGCGTTACGGGGACCGCATCCGCCTTATACTGGTCGGCGGCGAGGATGTGCTCCACGAGGAGCTCGCGAGCCACCGTGCCAGCCCCGATGAAGCACTGGTTCTGCACCCAGCGAGCCAGACCGTGGCGATGGACGAGATGCCGTCGCAGGCATTGCGCTTCAAGAAGGACTCGTCCATGCGCGTGGCGGTCAACCTGGTGAAAACGGGTGAGGCCGACGCGTGTGTCAGCGCCGGCAATACCGGGGCGCTGATGGCCACGGCACGGTACGTGCTGAAGACACTGCCCGGTATCGACCGACCGGCGATCTGCACCACCATTCCCTGCCAGGACGGTTCCTTCCAGATGCTCGATCTGGGGGCGAATGTCGATTGCACCGCCGAGCACCTGTTCCAGTTCGCGGTGATGGGGTCGGTCCTCACGGAAGCCGTCGAGGGTGTGTCCGAGCCGCGCATCGGCCTGCTCAACCTCGGCGAGGAAGAGATCAAGGGCAACGACGAAGTCAAGCAGGCGGCGCAGATGCTCCAGGAGAGCGCGCTCAATTACGTGGGGTACGTGGAAGGCGATTCCATGTTTAGGGGCGTGGCCGACGTGATAGTCTGCGATGGATTCACCGGCAACGTGGCGCTGAAGACCAGCGAAGGCGTTGCTGCCGTGATATCGCATTACATGCGCCAGGAGTTCCGCCGCAACGTATTCACGAAGCTGGCCGGCCTGGCAGCAATGCCGGTGTTGAGGGCGCTCAAGGCCCGTCTGGACACCCGGCAGTACAACGGCGCGAGTTTGCTGGGGCTGCGCGGGGTCGTGGTCAAAAGCCACGGCGGGGCGGACGCGGTGGCGTTCGAGCATGCCATCGAGGTCGGCATCCTCGAGGCCGAGAAGGCCGTGCCCAGCCTCATCGACGAACGCCTGGGCGAAACCTTCACCAAGGGGCGGCAAACGTCGTGAGCGTATACGCGCGTATCCGGGGAACGGGCAGCTATCTGCCCGAGCGGGTGATGACCAATCGCGAACTGGAGGCATTGGTCGATACCTCGGACGAGTGGATACGCGAACGCACCGGCATCTGTCAGCGCCATATCGCCGCACCGGGCGAGACCTGCGGCGATCTATCCACCGCCGCCGCACGACGCGCTCTCGATGCGGCGGACATGCCCGCCGATAGCATCGATCTCGTTATACTCGCCACGTCTACGCCGGATCAGGTCTTTCCGAGCACGGCCTGTCTCATTCAGCAACGCCTGGGCATTCCCGGCGGTGCTATCGCTTTCGATGTGGCGGCTGCCTGCTCCGGTTTCGTCTACGCGCTCGATATCGCCAACCGGTTCCTGCGAACCGGCGGCGCCCGCCGCGCGCTCGTGATGGGGGCGGAGACGTTTTCCCGCATCCTCAACTGGGAGGACCGCTCCACCTGCGTGCTGTTCGGCGATGGCGCCGGCGCGGTGGTGCTGGAACGCTCGGGCTCGGCCGGCGTGCTCTCGACCCACCTCCACGCCGACGGCCGTCAGGAGCCGTTGCTCAACGTCCCGTGGGGTGTGGCGAAGGGTTACGACGCGGTCTTCGCCGACCCCGCCTCCGGCAAGGTCACGATGCGTGGCAATGAAGTGTTCAAGGTCGCGGTACGCACGCTCGGTGCGGTGGTGGACGAGACGCTGGCGGCGAACGGCATGGCGCGTGGCGACATTGACTGGCTCGTGCCGCACCAGGCGAACATCCGCATCATGGCCGCGACCGCGCGTAAGCTCGGGATGCCGATGGAAAGGGTCGTCGTGACCGTGGATCGTCACGGCAACACCTCCGCAGCCTCCATTCCCCTCGCGCTGGACGTGGCCGTACGTGACGGTCGAATCCAGCGCGAACAAGTGCTTCTGCTGGAGGCATTCGGTGCCGGTTTCACGTGGGGCTCGGCGCTGATTCGCTACTGACGGTTACTATTCGACGAGGAGTTCATGCACACGGACACGAACCTGGGCTTCGTGTTTCCCGGCCAGGGATCGCAGTCGATCGGAATGCTCGCGGAGCTGGCGGCCGGCGAGCGACTGGTCCGGGAGACTTTCGAGCAAGCGTCGGACGCCGTCGGCACCGACCTCTGGCGCCTGAGTCAGGAAGGGCCGGAGGATTCGCTCAACCGGACGGATCTCACCCAACCGGCGCTACTGGCGGCGGGTGTGGCGGTCTGGCGGGTCTGGTGCGCCCATGGCGGATCGGCACCGGCCATCCTCGCCGGCCATAGCCTCGGTGAATACACCGCGCTGGTGTGCGCCGATGCGTTCGGCCTCGAGGACGCTGCACGGGTGGTTCACGATCGCGGACGTTTCATGCAGGAAGCCGTGCCGGCAGGCGAAGGCGCGATGGCCGCTATTCTCGGACTCGAGGACGAGCAGGTCCGCGAGATTTGCGAAGCGGCGCGCGGCAACGAAGTCGTCTCTGCCGTCAACTACAACGCGCCGGGCCAGGTGGTGGTTGCCGGGAGCCGCGCGGCGGTGGAGCGTGCGGTAGAGCGCGCCAAGGAAGCCGGCGCGAAGCGGGCGGTGACGCTGCCGGTGAGTGTGCCGTCGCACTGCAGCCTGATGGAACCCGCCG
Source organism: Arhodomonas sp. AD133 (assembly GCF_051195215.1). NCBI lineage: Bacteria > Pseudomonadati > Pseudomonadota > Gammaproteobacteria > Chromatiales > Ectothiorhodospiraceae > Arhodomonas > Arhodomonas sp. AD133. Next base: position 134,688 of record NZ_JBNAZM010000004.1, read on the forward strand.
CGGAGCGGCTCAAAGAACGCCTTGCCACGGTTGCGCTGTCAGCTCCACGGATTCCGGTGTTGCACAACGTGGACGTGACGGCGGCGGAGTCCGCCGAGAGCATTCGTGATCGGCTCGTGCGCCAGTTGTTCAATCCCGTGCGATGGGTGGAGACGATCCACGCCATGCGGGAGCGGGGCGTAACGCGCCTCGTGGAGGCGGGACCGGGCAAGGTACTCACCGGGCTCAATCGGCGCATCGAGCGCCGTATGCCGATCAAGCCGGTCATGGATCCGAAGACGCTTGAAGCGGCGCTCGAGGAAGAGGGTGCAAGTTAATGTTTTCACTGGAGAATGAAGTTGCGCTCGTGACGGGCGCGAGTCGCGGCATCGGGCGCGCCATTGCGCTGGCACTGGGAGCGGCAGGGGCACGTGTCGTTGGTACTGCGACCTCGGAGAAGGGCGCCGAGTCGATCGGAGCCTATCTTGCCGAGGCGGGCATCGAGGGTGCGGGCCTGCGGCTCGACGTGACCGATGCAGACAGCGTCCAGGAAACCGTCAAGACGGTCACCGAGCGCTTCGGTACTCCGAGTGTATTGGTGAACAATGCCGGCATCACGCGCGACAACCTGCTCATGCGCATGAAGGATGACGAGTGGGACTCGATCATCGACACGAACCTGAGCTCGGTCTACCGGATGAGCAAGGCGGTGCTGCGCGGCATGATGAAGGCGCGTCACGGCCGAATCGTCAATATCGCCTCCGTGGTCGGGCTAATGGGCAACAGCGGGCAGACGAACTATGCTGCCGCGAAGGCGGGTGTCATGGGCATGACACGGTCGCTCGCGCGGGAGGTGGGCAGCCGCGGGGTGACCGTGAATACGGTCGCACCCGGGTTCGTCGCCACGGACATGACCAACGAGCTGCCGGAGGCCCAGCGCGAGGCGCTGCTGGCGCAAACCCCGTTGGGCCGGCTGGGAACGCCCGAGGACATCGCCGCCGCAGTGGTGTATCTGGCTTCACCGGCCGGTGCGTTCGTCACGGGGGAGACGCTCAACGTCAATGGTGGCCTGCACATGAGCTGATCCGGTGGCATGGCCGGAACGCTTCCCCTAAAATACGCCCGCATTCGGCCCGGGGTCTGACGCTGGGGGCCGCCAAGGCGGGTCGGAACTTTCCACACTCGGGAGGAAGGATCAAAATGAGCAGTATCGAAGAGCGCGTGAAGAAGATCGTCGTGGAGCAACTGGGGGTGAAGGAGGAAGAGGTAAACTCGGAAGCCTCCTTCGTCGACGATCTCGGCGCCGACTCGCTGGACACGGTGGAGCTGGTGATGGCCCTCGAGGAAGAGTTCGAGTGCGAGATCCCGGACGAGGAAGCCGAGAAGATCACCACCGTGCAGCAGGCCATCGACTACATCAACGCTAATCTCGAGCAGTAGCCGATGCACTGACGCAGCACGCGACTGCGTCCGATTTCGAGGCACAGGGCCGGGGTGATCCGGCCCTGTGCTGTTTTGGTGGCCGTAAGCGGAGGTACCCCGTGGCGAAACGCCGTGTAGTGGTAACGGGGCTGGGGATCGTCTCTCCGGTCGGGAGCACGCTGGAAGGGGCGTGGCGGAACATTGTCAGCGGCACGAGCGGTATAGCGCCCATCGAGGCATTCGATGCGTCGGCGTTTTCGGTTCGTTTCGGTGGCGAAGTGCGCGGCTTCTCCGTGGGCGACTATCTCTCCTCGAAAGAGGCGCGCAAGATGGATCCCTTCATCCATTACGGCATCGGCGCCTCCGTGGACGCGGTTCGTGATGCGGGTCTGGAGATAACCCCGGATAATGCCGAGCGCGTGGGCGTGGCGGTCGGTTCGGGCATTGGCGGTATAAGCGGTATCGAGAAGGGGCACAACTCCTACCTCGACGGCGGTCCGCGCAAAATCTCTCCGTTCTTCATCCCGAGCGCCATCATCAACATGATCTCGGGCAACCTCTCCATCATGCTCGGGATCAAAGGGCCGAATCTCGCCACGGTCACGGCGTGCACGACGGGAACCCACAGCATCGGTCAATCGGCACGGCTCATCGCCTACGGCGATGCGGACGTGATGATCGCCGGCGGCGCCGAATACGCCATCACGCCCACCGGTCTCGGGGGATTCGCGGCAGCACGGGCGTTGTCCACCCGTAATGACGACCCCCTGGGCGCCAGCCGCCCGTGGGACCGCGAGCGCGACGGTTTCGTGCTGGGCGACGGTGCAGGCGTGCTCGTGCTCGAGGAGTACGAGCACGCCAAGGCCCGCGGCGCGCGCATCTATGCCGAGGTCAGCGGATTCGGCATGAGTGGTGATGCCCACCACATGACCCAGCCACCGGAGGGCGGCGAAGGGGCGATGCGGTGCATGCGCAACGCCTTGCGCGATGCTGGCATGAACGCTGAGGAAGTCGATCATATCAACGCGCATGGCACCTCGACGCCGCTCGGCGACCGTGCCGAGGCGGACGCGGTCAAGGGGGCATTCGGCGAACACGCCCGCAATATCGCGGTGACCTCGACGAAGTCCATGACCGGACATCTCCTCGGAGCGGCGGGTGGTGTCGAGGCCGTTTTCAGTGTCCTGACACTGCGCGATCAGTTGATTCCCCCGACCATCAACCTCGCGTCGATGGACGAGGGCATCGACCTCGACATCGTTGCCAACACGGCACGGGAAGCCAGGGTCCGCAGCGTTCTGTCGAACTCGTTCGGTTTCGGCGGAACCAACGGCACGGTGATTTTCCGGGCCCTGGACTGAGGGGCGACAGCGCGCCATGTGGCGTGTCGACGGTGAGCCACGGGCCTGCGTGGCGCCCGATGATCGCGGGCTCGCCTATGGTGACGGCGTCTTCGAGACCGTCGCCGTGGTCGCGGGGCAGCCGGCCTTGTGGCCCGCTCACCGCCGGCGCCTGGAACGTGGCTGCGAGCGGCTCGGCTTCGCGCCGCCGGCGCGGGCAGTGCTCGATCGCGAGGTCGAGGCGTTTGCCGGTGGCGCGGACGGTGTCATCAAGCTCATCGTCACCCGAGGCAGCGGAGGGCGCGGTTATCAGCCGCCGATGACGCCGCAGCCGCGTGTGCTCGCCCATCGCACGTCCCTGCCCACTCGACCGCCACACTGGTGGCAGAGCGGTGTGCGGGTCATCGCCTGCCGGACATGCCTCGCCGACCAGCCCGCACTCGCGGGGATCAAGCATCTCAACCGCCTCGAGCAGGTGGTCGCGCGTACGGAATGGCGGGACTCGGAAATCGCCGAAGGATTGATGGCCGATGCGGCCGGCCGCGTGGTAGAAGGAACGGTCACGAATCTGTTCGCGCGTTTCGGGCGGGAGCTCCGGACGCCGCCGCTGATGCGCCAGGGTGTGGCGGGCATCATGCGGCGGCGGGTGATTGCCGAGGCGGGCGCCCTGGGTCTCACGCCCCGGGTCGGCGCCATATCCTGGGGCGAGCTGGAGAACGCCGACGAGCTCTGGCTTACCAACAGCCTCGTCGGGCTCTGGCCGGTTCGCGCGTTCGGCGACCGCCGCTGGCGCGGCTTCGAATACGGCCATCGCATGCTGTCGCTCATGGTGAAACGGCAGTGGGTGGCGGTGCCGGTGTAGGGCGCATGGAACCTTCGGGCTGGACATGAAACGGGTCATTGTCATTCTGTTGCTGGTGGCGATCGTTGTCGTTGCCGGTGTCGCCGCCCTGGGCTGGCAGAGCTATCGCGATCTCGATACGCGTGCGCTGATTCCCGACGGGAGTTCTGCACGCGTGGTCACGGTCGAGCCTGGCACCAGCTTCGCCGCGCTTGCCGGGCGGCTGACGGATTTGGGCTTGCTCGACTCGTCCTGGCCCTTGCGGCTTTACGCCCGGTATTCCGGCGCCGCGTCCCGCATCCAGGCCGGCGAGTACCGAATCGAACCGGGCATGACGGCGCTGGAGCTGCTTGCGACGATGGTCAGTGGCGAGGTGGTGCGGTATCGCCTGACGGTGGTCGAGGGCTGGAGCTACCGTGAGCTGATCGCCGCCGTGCACAGCCACGAAGCGATCGAGACCACCCTGGAGGCGAGTGCGCCCGAGGCGCTCATGACCGCGCTCGAGCGGCCCGGCGAGCACCCCGAAGGACGTTTTCTGCCGGAGACCTACCGTTTCACCCGTGGCACGACGGATCGCGAGATCCTGCAACGGGCGTACGATGCCATGGCGCGTGTGCTCGCGGACGAATGGGCCGGACGTGCCGACGGTCTGCCGCTGGATTCCCCGTACGAAGCGCTGATCCTCGCCTCCATCGTCGAGAAGGAAACGGCCGTGGCCGGTGAGCGTCAGCGCATCGCCGGTGTTTTCGTACGTCGGCTGCGGAAAGGAATGCGTCTGCAGACCGATCCCACAGTGATCTACGGATTGGGAGAGGCTTTCGACGGCAATCTCCGGCGCCGCGATCTGCGTGCCGATACCCCGTACAACACGTACACCCGCAGTGGTCTGCCGCCCACGCCGATCGCGCTGCCGGGACGTGCAAGCATTCATGCGGCCCTGCACCCCGCCGAGGGCGACGCCCTCTATTTCGTTGCCAGGGGCGATGGCAGCCATGTGTTCTCGTCGACGCTCGAGGCCCACAACCGGGCGGTACGTCGCTATCAACTGGGAGAGAACTGACCTATGAGCGCAGCGGGAGCGCGCTTCATCACCGTCGAAGGACTGGAAGGTGCGGGCAAGAGCACGTGCCTGGCGACCATCCGCGACTGGTTGGCGAACCGGGGTATCGATCCGGTGGTCACGCGCGAGCCGGGCGGTACGAAGCTGGGCGAGGCGGTGCGAGAGGTCTTGCTCGACCACCAGTATGGCGGTATGACCGCCGACAGCGAGACGCTGCTGATTTTCGCGGCCCGTGCAGAGCATCTTGCGGAGGTCGTGCGGCCGGCGCTGACGGCGGGGCAGTGGGTGGTCTGTGATCGTTTCACCGATGCCACGTATGCGTACCAGGGTGGTGGTCGGGAGCTGGGCGAGGAGCGGATCGAGCCATTGGAGCAGTGGGTTCAGGGAAGGCTGCGCCCCGACCTGACGCTCTATCTGGACGTGCCCGTGCGCGCGGGCCTGGAACGCGCCGCCGCGCGAAGTACCCCGGACCGTTTCGAGAGCGAGCGCGAGGCGTTCTTCGAGCGCGCCCGTGCCGTATATCGTCGCCGTTGTGCCACACACCCCGAACGCATGCGGCTCATCGATGCGTCCACCAATCTCGCCCAGGTGCAGCAGCGCATCGAGGCGAATCTGGAAGCGGCATTCGGTCATCTGGTATGAGTGTCGCGACGGCCGATTCCCGGGCCATGCCATGGCACGACGACGCCTGGGGTCGCATTGGCGCTCAGCTCGGCACTGGGCGCATGCCTCACGCGGTGCTCATACACGGCCCGGCGGGGATCGGCAAGACACGGCTCGCCGAACGCGTGGCGTCGAGCCTGCTGTGCGAATCCCGTACACGCTCGGGTGAGGCCTGTGGCGGCTGCCATGGCTGCCGGCTCTATCGTGCCGAAGCCCATCCCGATCTTCTGCGGGTCCCCGTGGAGAAGGGGCGCAGCGCCATTCGCGTGGATCAGATCCGGGCCCTGCAGGGGTTCGTGAATCTCTCCAGCCAGTACGGCCGCTTTCGCGTGGTGATCGTGCCGCAGGCGGATGCCATGAACCTGCACGCGGCTAACGCGCTGCTGAAGACGCTGGAGGAGCCGCCGGCCAACGCGGTGCTGATCCTGGTAAGCGAGCGTCCGGCACGACTGCCGGCGACCATTCGCAGCCGTTGCCAGAGCGTGGCGGTTCATGCACCGGACCCCGCCGTGGCCGGGGCGTGGTTGCGGAACGAGGCCGGTACCGGTGCGCAGCGGCTGCTGGGGCTCGCCGGCGGCGCGCCGTTGCGAGCGGTGTCACTCGCCGAGGCGGGCATCGACGCCCGCTACGAGGTTCTCGTCGGACAACTCGATGCGCTGTGCAGCGGGACGATGTCACCAGTGACCGCCGCCGCGGAATGGCAGGATATGGAGCGAACGGCGCTGGTGGAGTTGCTACAGATCGCGCTGGCGGAGATCCTGCGTTGTGCCGCCGCCGGCCCGGACGCGCTGCGGGGGCCGCGGCTCGACGCCTTGCTGCGTCTGGCTGCGAAGGTAGACTGTAGCGACCTGCAGGCGTTCTACGAGCTGGCCACGCAGCGCCGCGCCGAAGCCGAGCAGCCCCTGAACGTCACGCTCATGGCCGAGGGGCTGTTCGCCGAGTGGATCGAGTACACGCGCCATCGAACGAGGGATGATCATGGCCCAGGGTAGTCGCAGCGGCGGGCGGCAGGGCATCCTGTCACTCGCCATCCGGGACAAGAACGCGCTGTACGCCGCGTACATGAATCACGTCAAGAACGGCGGCCTGTTCGTGCCCACGACCAATCACTACGAGCTCGGCGACGAGGTCTTCATCCTCCTCTCGCTCATGGAGGAGACCGAGAAGATCCCTGTGGTGGGCAAGGTGGTCTGGATCACCCCGCGTGGCGCCCAGGGTAACCGCACCGCCGGTATCGGTGTGCAGTTCACCGATCAGGATGGTGGCCCGGCGCGCACCAAGATCGAGACCTACCTCGCCGGTGCGCTGGAGTCCGAACGCCCCACCCACACCATGTGATAGGAGGCAGTTTGCTGGTCGACTCGCATTGCCATTTCCACTTGCTCGAGGATCATGCCGACACGGACGCCGCCCTTGCCGCGGCAAAAACCGACGGTGTCGAGCACTTCCTCAACGTGGCGGTGGATGTCGAGAATCGGGATGCGCTGATCGCGCTGGCCGAGCGATATCCGGAAATCTCTACTTCGATCGGGGTGCATCCGAGCGGCACGGGCGAGGACCCGGAGCCGGACGTCCTCGCAGCGCTCGCGGATCATCCCCGAATCGTTGCCATTGGCGAGTCGGGGCTGGACTACGCGTACAATCAGGACCAACCGGCCTGGCAACGCGAGCGCTTCCGCCGGCACGTGCGTGCTGCGCACCTCGCCGGCAAGCCCATCATCGTGCATACCCGTGCCGCCCCCGAGGACACGGTGACGATCCTGCGCGAGGAGCACGCACGCGAGGTGGGGGGCATCATTCACTGCTTCACCGAGGACTGGCCTACTGCCCGGGCACTTCTCGACGAAGGGTTCTACATATCGCTCTCGGGCATTCTCACCTTCCGTAACGCTGACGCGCTCCGCGAGACGGCGGCACGCATCCCGCTAGACCGGCTGCTGATCGAAACCGACTGCCCCTATCTCGCGCCGGTGCCGCATCGCGGCAAGGAGAATCAGCCCGCCTGGGTGCGGCACGTCGCCGAGTGTCTCGCGGAAGTGCGCGGTGTGCCTTTTGAGACGGTGGCCGAGGCCACCACCGAGAATTTCTATCAGCTATTCCCTCAGACGCGTGCTGCGGCCTGAGGCATTGTGCGCCGTGGCTCAGTCCTGACCGGCCAGGGCAAGCGTTTTATCCATGGCGCGTTGGAGCTGCTCGGTCGTGTTGTAGAAGTGCGGCGAGAAGCGGATGCCGCCAGCGCGGGCGGCACAGGGGATATCCGCAGCGCGTAGCCTTGCGAGCAGGTGCTCGGGGTCGGCGTCTGCCACCCGAAACGTGACGATGCCCGCGTGGCGCTCATCCTCACGGGGGGTTACAGGGGTCAGGCTGGGTTCGGCGTCGATGCGCTCGAGCAGGGTCGCGGCATTGGTCATGACACCGCGGCCGACCTCGTGCATCCCGATCTCCTCGAACAGGGACAGGCTCGCGGCCAGCGCGTGGATGCCCAGCATGTTGGGGCTGCCCGCCTCGAAGCGGCGAGCCGAGCTTGCCGGCTCCCAGTCCTTGCGGTCGAAGTCACCCAGCGCCTCGGCCATGTGCCAGCCGTACTGATGGAGCGCTAGCGCCTCACGGGCGGCGGGACGCGCATAGAATACGCCGATCCCCTCGGGGCCGAGCATCCACTTGTGGCCGTCAGCAATGACGAAATCCGCGCCTATGGCCTCGGCGTCGAACGGCAGGGCACCCAGTATCTGAATGGCGTCCACGCAGTAGAGCACGCCGAGCTCGTTGCAGGCCTCGCCGAGCCGGGCAAGATCCATGCGCAGGCCGTTGCCATACTGCACGGCGCTCACCGGCAGCACTCGCGTACGCTCGTCCATCGCCGCGATGAGCGTGCCCTCCGGATCGTCGGCGTTCTCGAGGCTGACGTCGCGGATTTCCACGCCGTAGCGCTCGGCCAGCGATTCCCACACCATGCGGTTGGACGGGAATTCCAGGTCATTGATGACGACGTTGTCGCCGGGGCGCCAGAGCAGGCCATGAGCGACCAGGGAAAGCCCTTCCGAGGTGTTCTTCACCAGCGCGATGTCCTCGGGGTCGGGGGTGCCGACCAAGCGGGCGAGTTGCTCGCGCAGCCGTTGTTCCTCGTGAAGCCACTCAGGGTATTCCGCGGCACCCCGGCGGGCATTGACCGCGGCAAAAGCGCTCACCGCCTGTGCCGTGCGGACGGGCCAGGGGCCGACGCCGGCGTGATTGAGGTAGATGAGCGCTTCGTCCAGGGGAAACTCGCTATCCATGTCGATGCACCCTAAAGCAACTGGCCGGCGATGCGGAAGCCGGCGAGATAAGTACCGGCTGCCGAACCCAGCGTACTCAGCAGAAAGACGAGCAGCGTGCGCGAGACGCGGTTGCGCCACCAGCCCCGTGGTTTGGTGACGTCGCGCCGGAGGGTGCGGAAATCCCTCACCTGGGGTTTGCGCAACGCCATCTCCACTGCGGCGATCACCATCCCCGCCCCGATCGTCGGGTTGAGCGAGGTCAGCGGCGCCGCCACGAACGCGGTGGCGATGGTCAGGGGGTGTCCCAGCGCGATGATCGCACCGAGCGCGGATAGCGTGCCGTTGATAACCACCCATTCAGTGACGAGCTGCAGCCCGAGGGACGTGCTGCGCGTAAAGCCGATGACGAAGCCGGTGAGAATCAAGGCGACCACCACCCACGGCAGGGCGCGCACCCACCGTGCCCGCGGTGGCGTGTAGTTGAGTGCCTCGGTTTCCGCCTCCGGGTCGGCCATGCCTTCGCGCAGAGCGGCTTCGAGACCCGCGAGATGGCCTGCACCGACCACCGCGAGGACTTGCCGTGGCCGGTTGGATTGCGCTTCCGCGAGCAGGCGTGCGGCCATGAAGCGATCCCGCTCGTGGATGAGCGTGTCGTAGAGAACGCGGGAGCGATCCGCGAATTCCGAGAAAGTGGACTCGAGGATGTCCCCCTCCTTGAGGCGCTCGATTTCCTCGGCATCGATCTCGTCGCGGGAAAGTGTGCTCGCGAGCAGCCCGGATATCAGCATCATGCGCTGCCACCAGGGGGTGCGGCGGTAGATGCGTTTCAGGGTGATCCCGATTTCCCGGTCGATGAGGAACAGGGGCAGGCCGGTGTCGCCGGCGCCCTTGATGGCCGCCTCCATCTCCGCCCCGGGGCGAATCTGGAACTGCTCGGCGAGGCGCTGCTGGTAGGCGCCCAGCGCCAGGCTGGCGGCGACCATTCCGGCCTTGCCTTCGCGGATCACCTGGAAAAGGTCCATGTCCTCGAGCGCGTCGGGCCGGGTCATTGCGCGATGGCGGCTCTCGCAGAGCTCCACGGCGACGGCGTCGTAATCGCCGGTAGCGATTTCGCGGCGGACGTCTTCGACGCTCTGTGCGGAGACGTGCGCGGTGCCGAGGAGGGTGAACGTGGTGCTGCCGACGGTGACCGTCCGGATCAGGTGATCCGTGCTGGATTCGCTCATTGGAGACTATGTTTCCGGGGGTGATGGGCGACGTATGATTATCGCCGATGTGCCGGGAGCCCGCAAAACCGGGAGCGCGCAAATCGGCTGCGTAGTGCCTCCGGGTGGCAAGTCCGGGGGCATTGCCGATACTGCGGGTGAGCTGATGGGCTATCGTTGTACGTGCGCGTCACGGTGTGATCAGGCACGGACAGCTGGTCACATGCACACTCGAACGGAGGTCATAACCATGAGTATCGTCTCGGATTACTGGCACGGCGATGGTTCCCTGGCACGGGTTTTCTGGCTCTGGGGCGTCGTCGGCAGCTGGGTACTCGCCGCGGTGTTCGCTCTGGATGCATCGGTATTCGGCATTACCTGGCGTGTGTTCCTGACCGCGGCCGTGGTCATGAGTGCCTATACGGTCTGGATACTGGTATCGGTATGGCGCTGCGCCGACAATGCCAGCGACGAGATGTGGGGCAACGTGGCCAGGGTCCTCACGGTGGCTTGGGCCCTGAACGTGGTGCTCGTCGGCGGTTTTCTCTTCCTCGATCTGTTCGGGGGGCGGCTGGCTCAGGTCGGTTAGCGCAGCCCGTGGTTGACCGCCCACACGGCGGCCTGCACCCGGGATCTCAGGCCGAGCTTCTTGAGCAGGTTCTTCACGTGTACTTTGACGGTACCCTCGCTCACGCTCAGCTGCCGCGCGATGACCTTGTTGCTCGCCCCCCGGGCGAGGGCACGCAGCACGTCGTGCTCGCGGCCGGTGAGGCTGGCAAGTCGAGCGGCATCCCGGTCCTTGGGGCCGGCGACCGCCGTTGCGAGCACACGGGTGAGGCGGTCGCTCAGTACCATTTCCCCGGCGGCCGCCGCGCGGATGCGCTCGAGCATCTCCTCGGGGTCCATGTCCTTGAGCAGATAGCCGTCGGCGCCGTCGCGCAACGCGGCTATGACGTCCTCGTCGCTGTCGGAGACGGTGAGCATGACGACCCGACCGGGCACGTCCGCCTCGTGGAGCGCGCGCAACGTCGCGAGACCGTCCATGCCGGCCATCTGGAGATCGAGCAGGATCAGCTGCGGCGTGCGCTCGAGGGCGAGCGCCAGCGCCGTTTCGCCGTCTGCCGCCTCGCCGACGCACTCCATGTCGCCGTCCATCTCGAGCAACTGGCGTACGCCCCGCCGGAACAGTGGATGATCATCGACGATGAGCACGGTGGTCATGGCTGGCTCACTCATTGGTGGAACCGGATGCCTGCTGGTGGCTGCGGTTGAACGCTGGCTCGAAACGAAGCCGTACCCGGGTGCCCCCCTCCGGGGGCGAGACGAAGGCGATGTCACCGCCGAGGCCGCGGGCACGCTCTTGCATGATGGTCGTACCGTAGTGATTGTCCCGGCCGCTGGTCACCGGCATGCCTATGCCGTCGTCGATGATACTCACCACTGCCTGGCCATCGCTGTGCTCCAGCCTTACCGTCGCCTTCGTCGCCCGGGCATGCTGGACGACGTTGGCGAGTGCTTCGCGCACGATCTGAACGACATGGAGCTCTTCATTCGGCGTCAGCGGCCACTGGCTGAGCCGTGAGTCCAGATCGATCGCGATTCCGCCGCGGTCGGAGAACTCCTGAGCGGCCGCTTCCAGCGCCTGGGTCAATCCGCCTTCATTGAGCCGCAGCCGGAAGGTATTGAGTAGCTCGCGCAGTTGACGATAGGCATTGGTGAGCCCCTCGCGGATTTCATTCACCACAGCCCACGCCGCTGACCGGTCGAGGGTGTCGGCGTGGAGCTCGCGATGCAGACGGGCTGTCTGGATTTTCAGGTACGACAGGGCCTGAGCGAGGGAATCGTGCAGTTCGCGGGCGATTACCGCCCGCTCCTCCATCAACGCCAGTCGGCGGCGGTCCGCTTCGCGGCGGTGACGTCCGAGTGCCGTGGCGACGTGGCCGGCAACGGCCTCGCATAGGCGGATCTGCCAGGGCGGCAACGGCGACGACGGCGTGAACGGCACGAGCAGGTGGCCGAAGGTGGCCTCGCCATCGGCCAGGGGAATGGCGAGAACGCCTTCATCGATGATCGAGGTTTGGGCCGCATCCGGTAAGACACGACCGCGCGGGCACGGCGGCGCGCAGTCCTTGCCGTCACGGTCGCTGCTGACGATGCGCAACGGGGCTTCACTTCCGGGGGTCGGCAGGCACAAAACCAGCGGTCCTACGTTCAGCTCGCGTTCGATCCGGGCAAGCACATCGGCGTAATCGGCATTGCGATCGACATGATGGCCGAGACAGCTGGCGGTGTCGTAGAGCAGTTGCAGGGCGCGGTTGCTCTCTTCGAGCTGTGCGGTCTTGTCATGCACGCGCTGCTCCAGGTTGTCGTAGACGGCCTGGAGGCTGGCGGCCATGCGATTGAACGTGCGCGAGAGCATGCCGATCTCGTCATCGCCGCGATAGCTCGTGCGCGCGGCGAGATCCCCGCGCCGGACCGCGTCCACGACGGTGAGCAGGTCCCTCAATGGCGGGAAGACGTCAGTGAGTACGCGGTACATGCTGAAGAACACCAGGGCGATGGTCACGAACAGACTCAGTCCCTGGATCAGACGGAGCAATTGAAGCTTGTGTTCCGCTTCCCGCTGCAGCAGGTGAACCAGGTCGTCCAGCTCGGCGACGAAGTCGTCCGCAGCGGCGAGAAAGCGTTGGTGACCGCCCGCGCGCGTGCCCGTGACCGCCGGTTCGAGCGTGCTCCGCCAGCGTTGCTCGATGTCCGCGAAAGCCTTCGTGAGCGGATGCTCGGGGGCGCCGGGCAGGACCGCCGCGAGCACTCGGCTGTCCAGGGTTGCCTGGAAGCGTTCGGCGTAGCGTTCGAGCACGGCGGGTTCGTCTCCGGCATTGATCGCGCTGGCCATGCGGTAGATCTGCATGCGCAGGGTGCCGGCACGGTTTATGGCGGCGGCGTCGCCGGTGGCCGTGTCGGCAATGATGGCCGATGTCAGCAGGCTGAGAATCGCCAGACCGGAGATGGCGGTCATCGCGAAGCCGACCCGCACGAGCAGCGAACGGTGTGACAGGCGCCCGAACGGACGGGGGTCGTCAGTATCTACCCCGAATGAATCCAAATCCTCTTCGTTCATGTCCCCCGGGTTGGGGCGTTTCGCATTTTCTTGATTAGAAAACAATATCTTACGGATCAATGGCGTTCTACCTACAAAGAGGTAATAAAAGGCATTCTTCCGTGTCCCCGGGGGTCGGGACTTGATGTACGTCAATTGGTGCTTTCGATAGCGGTCGCAACCTGACGCCCAAGTCAAGCGATCGGGGGTCTGTCAGGAGGCAGCCATGAAGCATCTGCAGGGCGTAACGAAGTCCCAGCAATACCGGGCACTGTCATTCAGTACTTTATCGTTCACCGTGTGCTTTGCGGTCTGGACGATCTTTTCCGTCCTCGGCGTGAAGATCAAGCAGGACCTGGGCCTCAACGAGACCCAGTTTGGCATTCTCGTCGCCACGCCCGTGCTGACCGGATCTATCAGCCGCATTTTTCTCGGAATCTGGACCGAGCAGTACGGCGGTCGCCGGGTATTCAGCCTGCTCATGCTGGTGACCGCGGCCTGCGTGTTCCTGCTGTCCTACGTCGAGAGCTATGCCATGTTCCTGGTCGCGGCGCTGGGTGTGGGCCTGGCGGGCGGCTCGTTCATCGTCGGCATCGCCTACACCTCGTACTGGTTCGAGAAGGAGCGCCAGGGCACGGCCCTGGGTATCTTCGGTGCCGGCAACGTGGGCGCGGCCGTGACCAACTTCGGTGCGCCATTCCTGTTGCTGGCATTGGGCTGGGAGCGCACGGCCGTTGTCTACGCGGCAATCCTCGCGGTGGTCGCCGTGGTCTTCTGGATCTTCACTGCCGAGGACCCGGTTACCGTCGAGCGCCGCCGCACCGGCGCGAGGGCCTCGTCGGCAATCGCCCAGCTGGAGCCGCTGAAGTACGTGCAGGTCTGGCGCTTCGCGCTCTACTACTTCTTCGTCTTCGGCGCATTCGTCGCGTTGGCCTCCTATCTCCCGCGGTACTACGTCGGCGCCTACGGCCTGGATATCGCTGTCGCCGGCACCCTCGCGGCGCTGTACTCCATGCCCGCCAGCGTCTTTCGCGCCCTGGGAGGCTGGTTCTCCGACCGCTATGGCGCGCGCGCGGTGATGTACTGCACGTTCATCGCCTCGCTCGTGTGCCTGTTCCTGCTCTCCTATCCAGAGACCAGTTACGTCATCGCGGGCAAGGACGGACCGATCAGCTTCACCTTCGCGCTTCCGCTGTGGGCCGTGGTCACCTGCACCGTCGTGCTCGGCTTCTTCATGTCCCTCGGCAAGGCTGCGGTTTACAAACACATTCCCGTCTACTATCCGGACAACGTGGGGTCAGTCGGCGGTTTGGTGGGGATGATCGGCGGCCTGGGGGGATTCTTTCTGCCGATTCTCTTCGGCGCTGTGCTCGACCTCACCGGCGTTTGGACGAGTTCCTACATGGTGTTGTTCGTGCTGGTGGCCGTGTCGCTGATCTGGATGCACGGCGCTATCCGGCGCATGGAGCGCAAGCGTATCCCGGCGCTGGGCGAGGACCGGTTCCGCTATCTCCCCGAGATTCAGGAACCGGCGGCGGCCAGTGCTCGCCAGCGTCAGAGTGGGGCGCAGGAGCGCTCCGCTGGGGAAGACAAGGGTAGCCCCCAGCACGCCTAGGCGGCGAAGCGGGCGAGGGCCGGTGGCCAGGCCATCGGCCCCGACTAACGAATATCTGTGGAGAACTTCGACATGGCCCTGGATAACACGAATGCAGCCGCTGCCGGCGGTGGTCGGGTGCTAACCGACTGGCGCCCTGAGGACAAGGAATTCTGGGAACGCGAGGGTAAGGCGGTCGCCACCCGAAACCTCTGGATCTCCATTCCCGCGCTGTTGCTCGCCTTCGCGGTGTGGCTGGTTTGGAGCGCGGTCGCTACGCGACTGAACAGTATCGGTTTCACGCTCACCACCAACGAGTTGTTCTGGCTGACGGCGCTCCCGGGCCTGTCCGGGGCGACGTTGCGGATCTTCTACAGTTTCATGGTGCCGATATTCGGCGGCCGCCGCTGGACGGCGGTGTCCACGCTGTCGCTGGCAGTACCCGCCCTGTGGATGGGCTTCGCCGTGCAGGATCCGACCACCACTTTCTGGGAGTTCGCGCTGATCGCCCTGCTATGTGGTTTCGGCGGCGGCAACTTCGCTTCCAGCATGGCGAATATCAGTTTCTTCTATCCCAAGCGCCAGCAGGGCACCGCCCTTGGTCTCAACGCCGGTCTCGGCAATCTGGGCGTATCGGTGATGCAGTTCGTGGTGCCGGCGGTGATCGGCACCGGGGCGCTGTCGTTCATGTTCGGATCGGCGCAGCAGGCCGGTGCCGGTGAGCCGCTGTGGCTGCAGAACGCCGGCTTCATCTGGGTGCCGTTCATCCTGCTGTTCACGGTGCTCGCCTGGTTCGGGATGAACGACATCGCCGATGCCCGGGCTTCCTTCCGCGATCAGGCGGTGATCTTCCGGCGCAAGCACCAGTGGCTGATGAGCTGGCTGTACATCGCCACCTTCGGCAGCTTCATTGGATACTCGGCGGGTTTTCCCATGCTGATCAAAACGCAGTTCCCGGATGTGGATCCGCTGCAATTCGCCTTCCTCGGCCCCATGGTCGGCGCGCTCATCCGCCCGGTGGGCGGGTGGATGGCGGACAAGGCCGGCGGCGCGCGGGTCACGCTGTGGAACTTCGTGGTCATGATCGCGGCCGTATTCGGTGTGGTCTATTTCCTGCCGGTGATGGGTACCGCCGGGAATTTCTGGGGGTTCTTCGGAATGTTCATGGTGCTGTTCATCACCACTGGCATCGGCAACGGCTCCACCTTCCGGATGATTCCGGTGATCTTCCACACGCTGCACGGGCGCTGGAGCGAAGGCGGGGACGAGGCCGCACGCGCGCAGGCGGTCAAGGACGCCAACAAGGAGTCCGCCGCCACGCTCGGTTTCAGCTCCGCGCTCGCCGCGTACGGCGCGTTCTTCATCCCCAAGGCGTACGGCACCTCGATCGATCTCACCGGCGGACCGACGGCGGCGCTGTACGCCTTCGTGATCTATTACGTCACCTGTGTGGTGGTGACCTGGTGGTTCTATCAACGTCGCAATGCGGAGATTCCGTGCTGAGGAAAGCGCAACCGACCCGTCGGCGCGCGTGAGCGCGTCGAGTCGCGCAACAAGAAATCGCCCCAAGTTCGAAGAGGCCTGACGATGAGTCACTTTCTCGACCGCCTGATGTTCTTCCGCAAGGTGCAGGACACCTTCGCGGACGGCCATGGCCAGACCACCTACGAGGACCGCTCGTGGGAAAAGGCCTACCGCCAGCGCTGGCAGCACGACAAAGTCGTACGCTCCACCCACGGTGTGAATTGCACCGGGGCCTGTTCATGGAAGATCTACGTGAAGGACGGGCTGGTCACCTGGGAAACCCAGCAGACGGACTATCCCCGTACCCGGCCGGATCTTCCCAACCACGAGCCTCGGGGCTGTCCCCGCGGTGCCAGCTACTCCTGGTACATCTACTCCGCCAATCGGTTGAAGTACCCGATGGTGCGCGGCCGGCTGATGCGCATGTGGCGGGAGGCCCGGAAGGTCCACGACGACCCGGTCGAAGCGTGGGAATACCTGATGAGTATCCCGGAGAAGGTGCGCGAATATCAGTCCATTCGCGGCCTTGGGGGTTTCGTACGCGCGGACTGGGACGAGGTCACCGAGCTCATCGCCGCGGCCAACATCTACACCGTCAAGGCGCATGGCCCGGACCGGGTGGTGGGATTCTCGCCCATCCCGGCGATGTCGATGGTCTCCTATGCCGCCGGCACGCGCTATCTCTCGCTCCTCGGCGGTGTCTGCCTGTCGTTCTACGACTGGTACTGTGACCTGCCGCCGAGCTCACCCATGACCTGGGGCGAGCAGACCGACGTGCCCGAGTCGGCGGACTGGTACAACTCGAAGTTCATCATGATGTGGGGCTCCAACGTGCCGCAGACGCGCACGCCGGATGCGCACTTCATGACCGAGGCGCGTTACAACGGCACGAAGATCGTCACGGTGTCGCCGGACTATGCCGAGGCCACCAAGTTCGCCGACCGCTGGCTCGCGCCCCAGCAGGGCACCGACGCGGCCCTCGCCATGGCGCTGGGGCACGTGGTCCTGCGCGAGTTTCACCTGGACGATCCCAGCGATTACTTCGTCGACTACTGCCGCCGCTACACCGATATGCCGTTTCTGGTGCGGTTGGACGAGAGCAAAGGCCACACTGTGCCGGGGCGGCTGCTGCGCGCGGCGGATTTCGACGCCGGGCTGGGGGAGTCCGACAATCCGGACTGGAAGACGGTGGCCTTTGACGAGCATACCGGCGAGGTGGTCGTCCCCCAGGGTTCCATCGGGTTCCGCTGGGATGGCAGTGGCAAGTGGAATCTCGAGGAAAAGGATGGCGGTGGCCGTGAGGTGTCCCTGCAGCTAAGCCAGCTGGACGGCCGTGACGCCGTCGAAACCGTTGCCTTCCCGTACTTCGGCGGGATCGAGCACGAGCATTTCAACAGCACCGGCCACGACGAGATACTCCAGCGCCGGGTGCCGGTGCGCCACGTGACCCTCGCCAACGGCGAGAAGGCACGGGTGGCCACCGTATACGACCTGATGATGGCGCACTACGGACTCGACCGCGGGCTCGATGACGACCAGGTCGCCACCAGCTACGACGACGATGTGCCCTACACTCCCGCTTGGCAGGAGCACATCACCGGCGTGGACCGGCGCAATGTCGTTCAGGTGGCGCGGGAGTTCGCCGAGACCGCGCACAAGACTCAGGGCCGTTCCATGGTGATCCTCGGTGCCGGTCTCAACCACTGGTACCACATGGACATGAACTACCGCGGCATCATCAACATGCTGGTGATGTGCGGTTGCATCGGCCAAAGCGGCGGCGGCTGGGCACACTACGTCGGCCAGGAGAAGCTCCGGCCGCAGACCGGCTGGTTGCCAGTCGCCTTCGCCCTGGACTGGGCGCGTCCGCCGCGTCACATGAACGGCACGTCGTTCTTCTACGCCCATACCAACCAATGGCGTTACGAGCGGCTGCGCGTCGATGAAATTCTCTCGCCGCTCGCCGACCACGAGCAGTGGAACGGCAGCCTCATTGACTACAATGTGCGCGCTGAACGCATGGGCTGGTTGCCGTCGGCGCCGCAGCTCAACCGCAACCCGCTGGATGTCGCCCGGGAAGCCGCGAAGGCAGGCAAGGATCCCAAGGACTACGTCGTCGAGCAGATGAAATCCGGCCAGCTCGGTTTCGCCAGCGAGGACCCGGACAACCCGGCGAACTACCCGCGGAACCTGTTCGTCTGGCGGTCCAATCTGCTGGGCTCCAGCGGCAAGGGCCACGAGTACTTCCTCCGCCACCTGCTCGGCACCAGCGATGGCGTGCAGTGGGAGGACGTCGACGAGCTCGACGTCAGCCATCGCCCTCGCGACGTCGTCTGGCACGACGAGGCACCGAAGGGCAAGCTCGACTTGCTGGTGACACTCGACTTCCGCATGTCCACGACCTGCTTGTACTCGGACGTGGTGCTGCCTACCGCGACCTGGTACGAGAAGGACGATCTCAACACCTCGGACATGCACCCGTTCATCCATCCCCTCTCCGAGGCCGTCGATCCGGCCTGGGAGGCTCGAAGCGACTGGGCCATCTATCGCGGCCTGGCGAAGAAGTTCTCCGAGCTCGTCCCCGGACACCTGGGTGTGGAGAAGGACGTGGTCACCGTGCCGCTGCTGCATGACTCCCCCGGCGAGCTCGCCCAGCCGTACGACGTGGAGGACTGGAAGAAGGGCGACTGCGAGCCGGTGCCAGGCAAGACCATGCCCAACATCGCCGTGGTGGAGCGGGATTATCCGGCGCTGTACGAGCGGTTCACCGCCGTGGGCCCGATGCTCGAAACGGCCGGCAACGGCGGCAAGGGCATCTCCTGGAACACGGAGGACGAGGTCGCTTTCCTCGGCGAGCTCAACGGCCGCTGGTACGACGGCGAGCACCACAAGGGCCGGCCGAAGCTCTACACCGCTATCGACGCTGCCGAAGCGGTGATGAGCCTGGCCCCGGAAACCAATGGGCACGTGGCGGTCAAGGCCTGGGAGGCGCTGGAGAAGTACACCGGCCGCGACCACACGCATCTGGCCGACGACAAGAAGCACGAAGCCGTGCGCTTCCGTGACATTGTCGCTCAACCGCGCAAGATCATCAGCTCGCCCACCTGGTCCGGGATCGAATCCGAAAAGGTCTCCTACAACGCGGGCTGGACCAACGTCCACCAGCTCATCCCGTGGCGTACGCTCACCGGGCGCCAGCAGGTCTACCAGGACCACGCGTGGATGCGCGCCTTCGGCGAGGCGTTCACCTCCTATCGACCGCCGGTGAACACGCGATCGGTCAAGCCCATGCTGGGAACCCGGGGCAACGGCAACGAGGAGCTGGTGCTCAACTGGATCACGCCACACCAGAAGTGGGGCATCCACAGCACCTACAGCGACAATCTGCTGATGCTCACGCTCTCCCGTGGCGGGCCGATCGTCTGGCTCTCCGAAGACGACGCCAAGCGTGCCGGCATCGAGGACAACGACTGGATCGAGGCATTCAACACCAACGGGGCGCTGGTCGCCCGGGCGGTGGTCTCCCAGCGTGTTCCTCGGGGCATGACCATGATGTACCACGCCCAGGAGAAGATCGTGAACACGCCCGGCTCGGAGATCACCGGGCAGCGCGGCGGTATTCACAACTCCGTGACCCGAGCGGTGCTGAAGCCCACTCACATGATCGGCGGCTATGCGCAGCTGAGCTACAGCTTCAACTACTACGGCACCGTGGGCTCGAACCGCGACGAGTTCGTGATCATTCGCAAGATGGCGGTAGTCGACTGGCTCGAGGGTGACGACGAGAGCATTCTGGAACAGGAGTACACGCGATGAGGGTGCGCGCGCAGATCGGCAAGGTTCTCAACCTCGACAAGTGCATCGGATGCCACACCTGCTCGGTGACCTGCAAGAACGTGTGGACCTCACGCGAGGGTATGGAGTACGCCTGGTTCAACAACGTCGAGACCAAGCCCGGCATTGGCTACCCCAAGGAGTGGGAAAGCCAGGAGCGCTGGAACGGCGGCTGGAAGCACACGGGGGGTGACGGCAAGACACGCATTCGTCCGCGCATCGGCGGCAAGTGGCGGGTGCTCGCGAACGTTTTCGCCAACCCGGACCTGCCGGAGATCGACGACTACTACGAGCCGTTCAATTTCGACTACCAGCGCCTGCACAACGCACCCGAGTCCAAGGCACAGCCGGTCGCCAAACCGTATTCGGCGATCACCGGCAAGCCCATGGACAAGATCGAGTGGGGCCCGAACTGGGAGGAAATCCTCGGCGGCGAGTTCGAGAAGCGCTCCAAGGACTACAACTTCCAGAACATCCAGAAGGAGATCTACGGGCAGTTCGAAAACACGTTCATGATGTACCTGCCGCGCTTGTGCGAGCACTGCCTCAATCCGACGTGCGTGGCGGTTTGCCCCAGTGGCGCGATCTACAAGCGCGAGGAGGACGGGATCGTCCTCATCGACCAGGACAAATGCCGTGGCTGGCGCATGTGCATCTCCGGCTGCCCGTACAAGAAGATCTACTACAACTGGCAGACCGGAAAGTCCGAGAAGTGCACCTTCTGCTATCCCCGTATCGAGTCGGGGCAGCCGACAGTCTGCTCGGAGACGTGCGTCGGGCGTATTCGTTACCTCGGGGTCATGCTCTACGATGCCGACCGCATCGAGGAGGCGGCCTCGGTCGCCAACGAGCACGACCTCTATCAGGCCCAGCTCGATGTCTTCCTCGATCCGCACGACCCGGAGGTCATCGCCCAGGCACGCCGTGACGGTGTGCCGGATTCCTGGCTGGAGGCGGCCAAGGAATCCCCCGTCTACAAAATGGCGATGGACTGGAAGGTCGCCTTCCCGCTGCATCCGGAATACCGGACGTTGCCGATGGTGTGGTATGTGCCGCCGCTGTCTCCCATCAGCACGGCCGCGGACGCCGGCCACGTCGGCCTGGACGGGCTGATCCCGGATGTGGAAAGCCTTCGCATCCCCATGAAATACCTGGCGAACATGCTCACCGCCGGCGACGAGCGGCCGATCGCCTCGTCGCTCAAGCGGATGCTCGCCATGCGGCTTTACAAGCGGCGCCAGACGGTCGACGGCGTCACGGATACGGAGCTGCTGGAGCAGGTGGGGCTCACCGAGGCGCAGATGGAGGACATGTACCAGATCATGGCCATTGCCGACTACGAGGATCGCTTCGTCGTGCCCACCAACCACCGCGAGCTCAGCAGTGACGACCCGTGGGGCGAGCGCAGCGGTTGCGGCTTCAGCTTCGGCGACGGTTGCAATACCCAGGGTGTGACCCGGCCCAATCTGTTCGGCTCGAAGAACCCGCGCAAGCGTTCGTTCCCCAAGCGCGAGGATCTGCTGGCCCGGGCCCGCAAGGTCTCATAGGGAGGCACAACGATGCACACACTGAAAGTGATCGCCGCGCTTCTCCATTACCCGGATGAAGCCGTGCAGGCTCACGCGGACGAGCTGATCGAGGTGCTCGACGGCGAAGGTTTGGTGGGCGGCAGCACCCGCGCCGGTATCGTCGCGCTGATCGAGGATCTGCGCGATGGCGACCTCATGGATGCCCAGAGCCGTTACATCGAGACCTTCGATCGCGGCCGGCAGCGCTCGCTGTATCTCTTCGAGCATGTCCACGGCGAGTCCCGGGACCGCGGCGCCGCCATGGTGGACCTGCAGCGGGCTTATGCCGATCACGGCTTCGAGATCGCCGTCTCCGAGCTGCCCGACTATGTACCGCTGTTCCTGGAGTTCTGCGCAAGTCTGCCGGACGAGCAGGCGCTCGCCTGGCTGGAGGAGGTGGGGCACCTGCTCCAGCTCCTCCATGCGCGGCTGCGCGAGCGGGACAGTGTCTACGCGGTGCTCCTGGAGCCGTTGCTCGCCTTTGCTGCGGTGCCGCTGGACGACCCGGCGGTGCGTGACAAGGCCGCCGGCGAGGAACGGGATGACACCGCGGAGGCACTGGACCGCGTGTGGATGGAGGAGCCGGTGACCTTCGGCCCTGAAGGCGAGTGCGCGAGCAGCGTCACCCGGCGCAAGCCCGCCGTGCAGGCCGTGCAGTGGGGCGCGCCGCGGCGGGCGGGCAGTGGCACCTGATTACAGGAGAACGTAACGATGTCGTTCCTGAACAACCTTTTCTTTGGCTACTACCCCTACATCGCGGGCACGGTGTTCCTGGTGGGGAGCGTGGTCCGTTTCGACATGAGCCAGTACACCTGGAAGACCAATTCCAGTCAGCTCTTCGATTCCAGCCGGCGCTTTCGCCTCGGCAACGCGCTGTTTCACATCGGGGTGATCTTCCTGTTCTTCGGCCACCTCATCGGCCTGCTCATGCCGCACTCGTGGTATCCGATTTTCGGGTTGACGGCGACGAGCAAACAGCTGCTGGCGATGATCTCCGGCGGCCTGTTCGGGGTGCTGGCGCTGATCGGCGGTGCGATCCTGATTCACCGGCGGCTGACCAACGAACGGGTGCGGGCGAATTCCGGGCAGATGGATCTCTTCATCCTGCTGCTGCTTTACGTGCAGTTGATCCTCGGCATGCTCACGATCCCGATCTCCGCGACCCACCTGGACGGCTCGATGATGCTGCTGCTCGCCGACTGGGCTCAGCACATCGTCACCTTCCGGCCGGAGGCGGCGGCGTACGTGGCCGAGGCGAGCTGGGTCTTCAAGCTCCATCTCTTCCTCGGGATCACGATATTCCTGCTGTTCCCGTTCACGCGGCTGGTGCACATCTGGAGCGCGCCGGTCTGGTATCTGGGGCGGAGCTATCAGCTCGTGCGCCAACGCCAGGCCTGATGAGGCGACAACCCCTGTGACGGTGCTATGTCGCCGTCACAGGGCCGGCACGGCTAACGGAGTCCTCATGGGCATTACGGTCAACGGCATCGAGATCAGCGACGAGGCGATCAACATCGAGTCCGCTCACTACGAGGGTGGCGATATTCCCGAACGCCACGAGCAGGCGGCAATTGCGCTCACCGTGCGGGAGTTGTTGCGGCAACGTGCCCTGGCACTGGAGCTTGCCGGGAGCGAAGACGAGGGCGCAGTGGATGCCGCCATCGATGCGCTCATCGAAGACGAGGTCGAGGCCCCGGAAGCCGGGGAGTCGGACTGTCGGGAGTACTACAGCAAGAACGAGGAGCGGTTTCGCGATCCACCGCGTGTGGTGGCTCGTCATATCCTGCTTGCCGCGTTGCCCGACGACTTCGAACGCCGCGACCAGCAGCGCGCGACCGCGGAAAACCTGATCGCGGACTGTCACAACGGCATGCCGTTCGAGACCCTGGCCCAGACGTATTCCGACTGCCCATCGCGGGACCAGGGCGGTGAGCTCGGCGAAATCGCGCCGGGCGCGACGGCACCGGAATTCGAACGCGCACTGTGGCGCCTGCCCGTGGGGCTCGCGTCGAGACCCGTCGAGACCCGCTACGGCTGGCACGTAGTCGAGGTGATCCGCCGAGAGGAGGGCCGGCTCCAGCCTTACGGCGAGGTGCGCGAGCGTATCGCCGCCTACCTCAACGAGCGCGCCCGGCGGCGTGCGTTCAGCCAGTACGTCCGCATCCTGGCAGCGGATGCTGACATCGAGGGCATCGAGCTGGAAGCCGCGGAATCACCGCTGCTGCAATAGCATCCGGAGAGGAAATGACGGAAATCTATAGCTTCGACACATTGCTTCAGGCCGCACGGGAACAGCCTGAGCCGCAGCGTCTGCTCTTCCTGTTCCTCAAAGCCGGTTTGCCGGACGATCACGACGAGGCCCAGGCCGCCAGGTTCCGGGAAGGGCAGGGCGGCGCTCTGCTTCCGATCATGTATGTGGATAAGCTGCTTCGCGAGTTATCCACGTTCGAGGCCTTGGTTGAGGAGTCCCGGCAGATGGGCGAGGACTGGCATATTATGCTGGTCGCCGCGATGCCGGGGCGCGATGGTGTGCCGCCCAGTGAAGGGCAGGCGGACGACGCCCTCAAGGTGATGGTCAAGACGGTGCACGCCGGGGGCGATCTTTCCCAGTATCTGGCGTTCGATACCCGTGGCAAGCCGGTACGTTTCCTGTAGCCGCTCGACGCGGTGCCCGTATTACATGGCGGCAAGTATAGCCGGCCAGGCGTGGCCGGTGACATCCGGAGGGTGATCCATTCGACTCTGGCGTTCCGCCGTTCCTGCCGGGAGGGGGGCCGTGGCTCCTGCGCGATGAACATCAATGGCACGAACTGGTTGGCGTGCACCCGAGCCATCGACGAGCTCGACGAGCCGGTTACGGTCTACCCGCTCGACGACGTGGACGTCATCAACGACCTCGTCGGCGATCAGCGTCACACCTCGCTCCCCTTCTGCCGCCCCCTGGCCCCCGGCGCGGCAGCCGGTAGCTCGCACGCATGTGAGGGTACACCGGATGACACCGCCAATGCGGGCTGTCTCCGGCCGGTGCCGGGCATTTCGTGAAGATGGTTCACAACGGCATTTTATAGTGACATCCGAGTCCGCACGAGCGTGACCAGCACGATCGCAAATGCGGCGCTCCACAATAGCGATGCCGCCATCATCAGGCTCGGGGTCGCCGGCCAGCCGATACGCAGCACCGCCGCGGCGGCGATCATCACGACGGCGGGGGGGACGCCGGGCAGCCTGGCGGGATCGCGCTTGGCGCGGAGTATCGCGGTGCGAACCATCACGGTGATAGAGAGGGTGCCCAGCGCGCCCACGGTGATGGCGTGGAGCGCTGTACGGATCGCCGGCACGCCGCCCGCGAGAGCGCTGCCGACGAGCAGCAGGCCCACGGCGAGCCATGCGTAGCCGACACCGAGGCCCGTGAGATCGTCGCGATCGGCGCACCACCACAGCCGCCACCGCACGAGACGGACCAGCGCTACGGCACCCGCGGCGATCAGGGCAACCCCCGCGACCACCGCAAGCCGGGGCAACGGCGCCGTGACGATAGCCGCCGCTATCAGGAGCAGAAGCGCCCCTTCCAGGCGCGGCTGCACCCGAGCATCCAGATGCTCGCCGCGGGTTTGGATATGTCTGGCGGCGGCCGGTGCGATGATGCGCCCGCCCATGAAGAGCATCAGCAGTGCGAGCACGAGTACAGCCTCGCGCAGCGCCAGATGACCGAGGGCTGGCAGACGGCCTTGTTGGGCGAGATGAAAGACCAGCAACGCGCCGCCGGTGGCAAGCAGGATCGGACCGATGGCCTGGTTGCGCCATTTCTTGGCGGCCTTCATGAAAGGTGGTACCACGATCGTCGCGAGACAGACGGCGAAGCCGGCATTGAGCACGGCGCTCGCAAAGCTTCCCGGCGCCAGCAGGAACGCGAGCCGCCCGCCGCTCCACAGCGCGAATAGCGTGCCCAGGGTGAACCGCGTCGCGCGATTGATCAGAAACCCGGTGATTACCGCCAGTGCGAAGCCGAACAGCAGTTCGTGAGCATGGCCGGTGGCACTCGTGAAGGCCGGCACCACGGCGTTGCCGGTCCACATGCCGTGTACGGACAGCGGCGCCACGACGGCGGTGTATGCCGCGGCGGCGGGAAAGAAGAGGCCTTGCGCGTTCCTGCGCGATGTGCGTGAAGGGCTACGGGGGTCGGTTTCAGACATGCAGGCTCCGGGTCGCGGCATCCGGCCTTGGCCGCGCTGGAATCGCGGTTCTGGCTGGCGGTGAGTGTGTCATGATTGCGAATCAGCGGGGTCGTGTCTCTCCATGAGATCGTTACGCGCGGTTTGCGCATGGGCTGCGGGCTGTGCCGCGGGGTGGCGGGGACAGCCGAATCGACTTTACCATCACGCCCGAGGGCCGGCTGAGGGCGGCCGTTCGTGAGCCACTCGATACGGATACGCAGGCCCGTATCAACGCGGTCTGCCCGAGGCGTGAACGCGGAAGGCCCCGTTCCGGAAGAAGCTCCGCCGACGGCCGAAACTGATGCGGCCGACCATCCGGAGACGATGATGTCCGAGGTTGCGTTCGACCGGGGATTGGACGAAAGATGCGACGCCGCGCTACTGGCGCTTTTCGACTCGGACAGCGAGCTCCAGCAGTTGCACTCCGGCGGCGGCGCGCCGACCTATCTGGATGACCAGTCGCTCGAGGCGATCGGTGAGTACCACGGGGTTGACGCCGAGCGATACTTCGCTGACGAGCTAAGCGCACTGGCGGCCCTGGAGGTGGACGGCGCGCTGACCGGCGCAACGTCGCCGCCGTATTCGATCGCTACCTCGCGTCCGGCAATGTCAGCGCCCGGTATTCGCGCAGTATCTGATGACCGCCAGGCTGTGCTCCGTCGCCTTTCTCAGGGATGTCACCCGCGAGCTCTCGCCGGCGTACTTCGCGATGGTGATGGCCACCGGCATCATCTCCATCGCCGCGGACATGCTGGGGTGGCCGGCGCCGGCCCGCGTGCTGCTGTATCTCAACGGGCTGGTGTATATCGCTTTGTGGCTGCTGCACGGCCTGCGTCTGCTCTGGTTTCCGGGCCGCTTCTTCGGCGACATGCTCCACCATGGCCTGGGCCCGGGTATTTCACCTGGGTGGCGAGTACCGGCGTGCTCGGCAGTCAGCTCGTGGTACTCGCGCAGGCGTATTACGCGGCCGTGGCGCTGTGGGTCGTCGCGGGCACGCTGTGGCTCGTACTGACCTACACCATCTTCACGCTGTTCGCGGTCAAGGAGCACAAGCCGACGCTCGAGGAGGGCATTAACGGCGGCTGGCTGCTCGCGGTGGTCGCCACTTGAGCCGGCCGAACAGGCCAGTGGGTAATCGGCGTCTACCGCGGCGTCGCATCCGCGGTGTCGATGGCACACGCCGCGCACACCGGCGTGCCGGTCGTATCGCGCTGTCGCGTTGCCCGGGCCTGCCGGATGCGGTCTTGCAGATCGGCGAACGCTTCGACCGGTTGTTGCCGGCGCAGTGGCCGGTGGCGGCGTGCTGGCAGGCCACTACTCGCGGCACGATGGCCGCGCAGATAAGCGCGCTCGCGCCGCAAGTGTGTGCGCAACAACCGAATGTAGTGCCGCACGGGAGTTGCTAGCTCCGGGCGTGTGATGACCGCGCCGGCGATGATGTCCTCCACTACCGCCAGGCAGTGCGTGCCCAGTTGGGTCAGCGTGTCATGCTCGGTGGTGAGTACGACACGCGCGGGCCCGAAGCGGTAATCGGCTCGCGCCAGGTCATCCAGCAACTCTCCCTCCCAACCCTGTTCGCTGACAGTGGTGTAGCGGTTCAGGCAGTCGATGATGTCATGCATCAGGAGCATGTCGGGGGTTCGCCCCTGTTCGAAAGCAATGAGCTGGCGACGCAGCACGTCGAGCAGTTGGTCGAGATGACTGAGGCCCGTGCGGAAGTCGTAGATGGCGGTCGACATGATGTTCCTCCAGAGGCGTGGTTGCTTTTCCATAAGAAGTATTTAAAATGCATCTTAAAGTCAAGCTGAGCCGATCGCCGGCTTGGCGAACCCTTGAGTTCGAGCTGCACAGTAGCCATTAACGGTAATGCATCTTATAACTATTTATATAAGCAGTATGACACCTGATCGGCGAGTGCCGACACTGATGCATGCGTGCAGCGCGGGGGTGGCGTATGGATATCGGGGAGGTGATCGCACAGAGCACCAAACTGGAGCAGGGCCGCATCGCGTTTCTCGCGAGCACACGTGGCGCCGCCGCGGCGCGGGCATTCGCGCGACGCACCTGCGCCGGGTACCGCCGTGCGGTGATAAAGGCGCTCGGCGCCTGCCAGCGAGAAGCTCTTCCGGGTGCGCCTCATCGGCTCATACTGCTATCTGAAGCGCTACCTGGCGTCACTGCCGCCGGCGTCGATCGAATCGTCTGCCAATGATCGCGTTCGAGCGAGGTAAGCGGGATGGAGACGAATACACCCCAGCAAGATATCCCCGCCGGGGTAGACAACGTAGTGCATGAGCCGTACGCGCAGTATATGTGCACGGTCTGCGGCTGGATCTACGACGAGGCCGAAGGGCTGCCGGAGGCGGGAATTCCGCCCGGCACCCGCTGGCAGGACGTGCCCGAGGCATTCCTCTGCCCCGAGTGCGGGGAGACCAGGGACGCCTTCGAGAAGCTCGAGGGCTGATTCGACAGCCGACACAAGGAGGCAACATGAAACGTAATGCAGCAGCAGTCTGGCAGGGCGGTCTCAAGGACGGTAGCGGCACGATCTCCAGCGAAAGCGGTGTGATCGCCAATGCTCAGTACTCGTTCGGCACTCGTTTCGAGCAGGGCACCGGCACCAATCCCGAGGAGCTGCTCGCGGCCGCGCACGCCGGCTGCTACTCGATGGCATTGTCGCTGGTGCTCGGCGAATCGCAAATCACGCCCGAGCGCATCGATACCACGGCGACGGTGACCATCGAGCCGAGCGACGACGGCTTCACCATCACGGCGGTTCACCTGGACGTTCACGCCCGTGTGCCCGGTGTCGACCGCGAGGTCTTCGAGACGGCGGCGAATAACGCCAAGGCGGGCTGTCCGGTGTCGAAGCTGTTCAACGCCGAAATCACGCTGGACGCCCATCTGGAAGCGTGATTGCGGGGGGCGAGTCGGTGCCCGCGGCATCGACCGCCGGTTCCGGCATATCGAGTACTACGTTGGCGAGCGGGTCAGCGCAAGCTGTTGTGAGCGCGGGCCCGGGGCAATCATCATCCGTTTCCAGCGGGTTGACTGAATCGGGGGGCAGGGCATGCATTTTCCGGATTTCTTCGATGAAGCGCCGACGGTGCGGGTACGCGATCCACTGGCGCAACTTCTGGGCGCAAGCGTTGACGGCGTCATGGAGTATCGCTACGCGGATGCCGTGCGTCTGACCGGACATTCCTGCCCCACGGTGGCCGGAGCGTTTCTCACCGGCCGTGCTGCACTGACCGCACTCTATCCGGACACCCTGCCCGAGCGTGGCGGCGTGGCCGTGCAAATGCCGGCGCCGGAGAACGATGGCACGACCGGTGTGATTGCCCAGGTTCTCACATTGCTGACCGGTGCGGCCGCGGACGGCGGCTTCAAGGGCCTCGGCGGCAGGTTCGCGCGCAACGGTCTGCTCGATTTCGCCGAGGACCCAAAGATCGGTGAAGGCGTGGTGCGTTTCGAACGACTGGACACCGGAACGGCCGTTGCCGTGGGCTTCAACGCACACACCGTGCCCATGGACGTCGCGCAGCAGCAGCGCCTCATGGCCGTCATTCAGGGGGATGCGGATACCGAGGAGCTCGTCGTCTTCGCCGGGGCGTGGCAGGACCGCGTGTGCCGTCTTCTGCTGGAACATGCCGATGATCCGGAGACTGTTCGTGTCACCGAGCTCGCCGCGGGCGGCGGCACAGCGGTGGTGTCGGCAGGTGGCGGACAGCCTCAGCCGTGATTGCCCGCCACCGCGCCCGCAACGATAACGAGCGCCACGATCAGCAACACGGCGTGCAGGTAGTGCATGCGTGCGAGCCGGCTGGCCACGTCGTGGTCCAGCGGGCCGGACATAATGCGGCGGAGCACGCCGATTGGCCCGAGCACGAATAGCATGAGAAAGAACAACGCCCACAGCGCGATCATCGCCGGCAGCCACCACAAGCCTGGCTCGTCGAGCACGCGGTAGAGCTGCAGGCGATAAAGCAGCCAGCCGCCAGAGGCGCCGACGATCAGCACCGCCGTTCGCACCTGCGGCGCGAACCGACGCTCGATGGCGTGAAAGCTCTCCAGCGCGTTGGCCGGATCCCGGCGCAGCTGCGGTAGCACGACCGTAGTGATCAGCGCCAGACCCCCGATCCACCAGACAACGCCCAGTACATGGAGCACGGTAGCTACGGCGATATCGTTCACGGACGATGCTCTCTGTTCGAATTTGCGATTAAGAAGCATGTTATAGGTTTCTCAAGCGCAAAGCCTACATCGGGTGGCGCTCGCGAAAAGCGGTTCCGAGCAACCGCTGGGCGAGGCGCGCGCCGGCGCGTTTTCCAATGACTGTCGGAGACAGGCTTGCAAACACGAATCATTTATAAGTATTATTTAAAATAAATGTTAATCCGGTAGGGGGACAGCATGCCCACCGACGGTTACATCCTGGCGATCCCACTGTCCGAGCTCCGCGATGCCGCTGTCGAGGTGGCCCCGGCGTGCCACTGCCAGCAGGATACGGACTGTCAGCAGTGCGCTGCGGCGTTCGTGCGTTCGTTCGCGTGTCTGCCCCTGCCTGCTCGGCGCACCGTGCGTTATCGATGCCGTTGCCTCGGATTTCTGCGACTGGATGTATACACAGGCCGAGTCGGAGGCCCCCGCGGGCGCGGGGTGTGGGCATGCGGCCACACAGGAGGTCGTATGAGCGATAACGCGCGAACCGGGGTCGTGGGCCCGACGACGTCCGGCGTGGCCGGTGTGTCAGGCCGGCGGGCTGGATAGCCGCACGGAATCCGCGGCGATGCGGGTCACGGAAGTGCGCTGGCTCTCCGAGCGGCTACTGCATCTTGCAGGTCTGAGGGCCGTTCGGCCGCCTCGTGCTGCCGGCAACGGATCCGGCGCATTTCCTGCTTTGCGGCACCCCCGAGATGATCGACGTGTGCCCGGAACAGCTCATCCCGATTGTCATCCCACCACTACCTCAGGAGAATCACCATGGTCTACCGTCGACTCATTATCGCTCTGGGCTTGCTGCTGACTACCCCGGCGGTGTTCGCCGCGGACTGCGAGATCACCGTCGAAGCCAATGACGCCATGCAGTACGACACCGACCGCATCGAGGTGAGCGCCTCGTGCGAGACGTTCACCGTGACGCTCGAGCACGTCGGCAACTTGGGCGTTCGGGCGATGGGGCACAACTGGGTGCTCACGGAAACCGCCGACAAGCAGGCGGTGGTGACCGCCGGCACCGAGGCCGGTCTCGAACAGGACTATATCAAGCCAGATGACGAGCGCGTCATCGCCGCGACCGACCTCATAGGCGGCGGCGAGCAGACGTCCGTCACCTTTGACGTCTCCGCGCTGGAAGCCGGGGGCGACTACACGTATTTTTGCTCTTTCCCCGGCCACGCGGCGGCGATGACCGGTACACTCGCCATCGTGGAGTGAGGCACGCGTGTCGTGCCAGACGCTGCCGCAGGCGCTGTCTTCGGTGGTGTCGAGGGCCTTGCCACGCAACCGTCGATGATCAGCGACGCGGGGCTGTCGGCGCAGGATCGGCGGGTTCGGGACATCGCTGACAGTATGATCCGTCTGTCCGTGGGCATCGACTACACGGGCCTGCGCAATCGCACCAATGCGTGCAACATTGCTTCAGCCGCTAGCGGTTGGCAGCCCAGCTCATCCGGGCGAGCTCTTCAACTGTCTGAACCTCGGCGGCGGGCACGGCATCGGCGTCGCCGTGTTCCAGCGGGTCGTAGTGAAAGAGATAAAGCCGGGAGACGAACTCCGCGAACGGCAATGACGACTCGCCGGCTACCTCGCCGCAGCCATGGGTGGAAACGGTGATGCCGTTGCCCAGGTCCTGACCGCTGTCGTTGTTGGGGTTGAAGAAGTAAACGCGCATCGCGTTGTCCTGATCCAGCGCGACGCGAAGGATGGAGATCGCGTGCCAGCCGACGAAGCGCGCGGCGCTGTCGGTGACCGCCAGGCCGGCCGGCTGTGGGTGGATCATGGGCTGGCCGCCATTGTATAAGGGGTGGTACGTCGCATAGAAGTGGCGCACGAATCCCTGGTAATCCGACAGCTTACCCGTGTCGATACTCACGGCGAGGCTCAGGCCGTGGCCGACCCACCAGCCGTGGAACTCCGGGTTTATCCAGCGATGGGGATCGTCGTTCCGGCCCTGGCACAGCCGGCCCATCTCGATATAGACGCGGTCGAGATGCGGTACCAGCACGGCGGAGACGGCATCCACGTCCCGCGGAGGCAGTAGGGCGAGCCCGGCGCCGAGAGCGCGCGAAGAGATCATCTGACCCTCGAAGGCCATCACGATCTCGTTGTCACGCGCTGCCCAGGCCACCATCTGCAACAGGTAGTCCGGATCGTTGTGGGCCCACATGGAGATCGCGCGGGCGGACTGGCAGGTAGGATTGTTCCCCTGACCGACGCCGAAAGGCAGGCCGAGCACGTTGAGCACATCGGCGAGCAAGTGAACCCGGGGCGGGCGGGCGTCGCCACACGCCCGCGCGATGGCCTGCGCGGCCTCGTCGGCGAGGGGCAGTCCTAGCTGTCGCCACAGCGCCGGCGCCACCGGCTGGGCGTAAAGGATTCCGCGCTCCAGCAGCATGGCGAGACCGTAGACGGCCTGGGCCGTCTCGGGGTAGATCGCTTCATCGATGAGCCGGCCCACCAGCTCGGGATAACATAGCAGGGCCTCGCGGCCGGTGCTGCTGAGGCCCAGGGCGGCGGGTACCAGGTCATCACCACGCTGGCGCGTGTCCCGCAGAAACACCGCGTGATAGGCGGAGACCAGGCCGGTGTCGTGCATCGCCCGGGCGAATCCGCTCGCTTCCTGCTGCCGGGCGGTGGCGTCGAGTCCGTCGAGGCGCTGGCGATACGCCTCCAGCCCCGGATCGTCCATGCTCGCCTGGGTGGGGCCGAAGAGCGCGCTGACCAGCCGGTCGGCGCCGCGCCCGCCGCCGTTGAGCGACAGCGTCGGGTCGTTCACGCAGACGGCGATCTGCGTGATCATGGATTTCACCACGTCCACGCGGACGGGGCGCTGCGTGAGGATGCGCCAGACTTCTTCGATGAGCCGGTCGAGAATGTTGTCGTAGCCGATATGCGCGACCAGAAACGCCAGCAACCCGCGTACGATCTCGCCCAGCCCCTGCGGTCGGGCACGCTGGGCCTCGCCGCCGGAGGCGTAAAGCAGATCGAGGTTCAGGGCGAGCACCTGTGCGAGGTAGTGCTGTGCGCCCTCGCTGGAAATGCTCGGATGGCGGTGATCATCGAGTGCGACGGCCAGCAGCCGGATGTCGCTGAGGCACTCCATGAGCACGGTATCGCCCGTGCCGGTGCGCAGGGTCTCGACCGTGAGACCGGGCTGGAGCACTTCCGGCGTTGCCCAGTCGCTGCCGGCGAACAAACCGGCTTCTTCGATGACGCCGATGCGCTGATAAATGGGGTCGATCCCGTCGGGAAGCAGCATGAGCCGGCGTGCTACGTCCAGAAGGGGCGCCGTATGCGAGCCTTTCGCGAAAGAACGTGCATTCGCCAGGCGCTCGATGCGGGCATCGAGCTGGTCACACAAGCGTTTGCGCTTCTCGCCGTCACCCCCCGCGTTTTGCGGTGTCGACGTCATCGCAGCCAGTCCTCTGCCACACGAGTGAATTCGTAACGCCTTATTAGCACAGCCGACGCCGCCGCCACCAGCTCCGGGTGGCGGCGGTCACGTCGTGCGGGGATCAGACATCGTGTGGGGATCAGACGTAGTAATCGAGCCCTTCCTGGTGTTTGAGCAAATCGCGTATGCGATAGGGGTCATCCCCGAAGAAGAAGACCAACCCCCAGTGCGTACCGAAGGCGGTTCGCTTGGTGACGATTTCCTCGAGCGGTTGCGTTAGCTCGTGGTAGTCGTAGTACTCGTGGTTTTCGGTCTCTTCGGGAATCTCCAGACGGCTGACCACACGATGGCGCGGATAAACGCCGAATGATCCCGCATAGCCCTTGGCGTCCACCACCTCACGGGGGAAGAAGGCTTCGACTTCCTCTTCCGTGGATTTCGGGTCGAAGCAGACCACCAGGGCCTGGTACGCATTGAAGCCGTATACCCGCTCGAGCAGCTCGAAGACCTTGAAGCCCGGCGGTCGGTAGGCCACCTCGCCGAAGTACATGGTGCCGTCGCTGGTCACGAAGTATTCCGGGTGGATGAAGCCGAACTCGATGTCGAAGGTCTTGATGAGCTTTTCGATCTCCTTGGTGATCAGGTTGCGCCAGCTCTCCAGCTCTGGGGTGGCGGGCACGAACACCGAGTAGCCGAGAGTGACGTACTCCGAGATATTCAGGAAGCGAATCTTGCCCTTGTATATCCAGGCCTCGACAGCGAACTCCCAGCCGTCCAGGTGGCTTTCCATGAGCAGCGGGAATTCCTCCTCGGGGATATTGTCGACCTCGTCCGGTGTGCGAATCATGCGGTGCCCGAGACACCCCGCCTTGTCGAAGGCCTTCAGGTGAATGGGGTCGTCGGGGTCACCGTCGAGCTTGAGCAGGGTCTGGTTGACGCGCTTCAAGAAGCGGATGACGTCGCCCTTGTCGTGCGCTTCTTCGAATATGCCCACGCGAATGCCCCCGAGCTGGGCCCGGCGTTTCATGAGCGCCTTGTCGCGGAACAGCACTGCCTGGCCGTGAAGGCGGGGATTGTCCATGAGCACGGCGTTGATGGCGCCTGCCCATTCCACGGTCTCTTCGAACAGGGGAATGGCGACATCCACGCCCTTGTCCTTGAGCAGTTCGGCGATCTCCAGGGAGCGATCGTTGAGGCGTTCGAAATCCCAGGAAATGAACGGTATGTCGTGCTGCTCGGCGTACTCACGTGCCCACTCGGGCGCGACCACCACGTAGCGTCTGTCGAAACGGTCTATGGCGTCGATGGCACCCAGACTCCAGCCGAGCAGCGCGATGTATCCCTTGTCCGGGTTCTTCTCGCTCATGCCGATGCACCTCTCCTTGCCGGGAGTATTTGCGCTGCACGCCAGGCGGCGCTACCAGCGCATGTACCCACTGAGTCTAGCAGTGCGGTGCCGCGCTACCGGTGCCCTAGGCTTGCGGCAATACGGGACGGCGGCGGGTCGAACCCAGCACCCATGAAGGTCATGCATGCCGGTAGTCGGAACCATGGCCGACCACTGACTGGGGCACTGGTCATCGCGTGTGTACCGTGTAAACTAAACTGTGAATTCAATCACATAAATATACGGCCGACATCGTTCCGGATGGCCGGCCAACGGGGGACGGACATGCGCGTGTACAGGCGCCGGGCCCGGCAGCAACGCGCCGGCAAGGGGGTGCGCGCGTTGTACGCGTGGTTGCGAGCCGTGCACTCGACGGAGCACCGCGCGGCGAAGGCCGTGGATTTCGGTCGGTTTTCGGTGTTCGCGTCGGTGATCACGGCTGTATTCGTGGCGAATACCTGGTTGTGGGATTACGCCATCGACCCGGTACACATGGGCGATGCCTTCGGGTTGCGAATGCTGCAGACCGTCTCCGTCATGGCGCTGGCGGTGGTGATGTGGCGCGCACCGGCAGGGTTGGCTGCCCGTATTGGTCTGCTGGTGGTGCCGGCATTCGTGCAGCTCACGTTCATCGAAGTGCTGGCCCGTCTGGATGACGGGTCGAGATACGGGGTGGGTGGATTTCTTTACTTCTTCATCTTCGTGCCTTTCATGGCACAGGCCCAGAGCCTGCGATTCAACGCGCTGTTACTGGCGCTGCTGGCATTGCTACCCAACCTCTGGTGGCTCGCTGGCGTCGGTGCCCACCTGGATCTCAGTGTCTACAACGCGTACATGTGGATGGCTTTCCCTCCGGTGGTGACTATCCTGGCCGGGGTCGAGTACCTGGTGGATCAGCTCTACCGGCATCGTGCCCATCTGGCACGAAGCGCCGACACGGATGCGCTTACCGGGCTGCGCAACCGCCGGTCGTTCCTGATGACGAGTCGTCGCCTGTTGTCCCGGGCGCGGCGTGACGGCGTGCCGGTGAGCGTGCTGTTCGTCGATGCCGATCACTTCAAGGCCATCAACGACCGTTATGGCCATTCCTTCGGGGATCAGGTCCTGCGCATTCTCGCGCATAGAATCGCAAGCATGAGCCGGCATTCCGACCTGGTGGCCCGCTACGGTGGCGAGGAGTTCGTGCTCTTGCTGCCCGATACGGACGCCGAGATGGCCGAGCGTGTTGCCGAGCGCATTCGCCGACACGTGTCGGCCGGTCCCATCGAGACGCCGGGAGCCGCCGGGGCGTCGGTGGCGGTGACCGTCAGTGTGGGAATTGCCACCGCCAGCCCCGATGGGCATCGGGTGACACTGGATGACCTGGTGGAAGCCGCCGACGGGGCACTCTATTCGGCCAAAGGCAGTGGACGTAACCGAACCGCGTCGGGCCTCGGGGCCGAGGTGCGCCGGCGCGGCCGTCAGTCGCTCGACTATTACTAATCCGATCATTAGGTGTGGCCAACACCACATGCCGCTTGTCAGCGTTTCCTTGCTATCCTTTCCGCGCGAGCTCCCGGTCGCGCAATACACGGCGCATCACCTTGCCGGTTGTGGTCAGTGGGAGCTCGTCGACGAACTCCACCGCCCTGGGATACTCATGCGCGGCCAGGCGGTCGCGCACGAACGCCTGAATCTCGCGCGCGAGCGCATCATCAGGGCGGGGAGCTCCCTGTGCCGTGACGATGAACGCCTTCACCACCTCCGTGCGCACCGGGTCCGGGCTGCCGATCACCGCTGCCATGGCCACCGCCGGATGCTTGAGCAGACAGTCTTCCACCTCTGCCGGACCGATCCGGTAGCCGCCGCTGGTGATGACATCATCCATGCGCCCCAGGTGCCAGAGATAGCCGTCGGCGTCCATCCGCCCCATGTCACCGGTGCGCAGCCAGTCACCGGTGAACTTCTCCTGCGTCGCGGCCTGGTTGTTCCAGTAACCGAGGAACATCACCGGATCGGGGTGGTGCACGGCGATTTCACCGTCGCTACCGGCGGCGACGGGGTTGCCGGCCTCGTCGATGACCGCCACCTGGTGGCCGGGGACGGCTCGTCCCATGGCGCCGGGGCGCACTGGCATCAGCGAGGCGCAGTTGGCCACGACCAGGTTGCACTCGGTCTGCCCGTAGAACTCGTTGATGTCGAGACCGAACGTCTCCCGGCCCCATTGCAGCAACCCTTCGCCGAGGGTCTCGCCACCGCTGCCGATGCTGCGCATGCGCAGATCGAACCGTTCGCGGGGCGCCTCCACCTGGCGCATGAGCTTCAACGCCGTTGGCGGCAGAAAGGCATTGCGGACATGGTGGCGGGCGATGAGGTCAAAGGCTTCTTCCGGATCGAACTTCGCCGCCCGATGGGCGAGCACCGGCACGCCGTGGTGCCAGGCGGGAAGCAGGACGTCGATGAGTCCGCCGATCCACGCCCAGTCCGCAGGGGTCCAGAAGAGGTCGCCCGGCTGCGGGAAGAAATCGTGGGGCAGCTCCACGCCGGGGAGGTGTCCGAGCAGGACGCGATGAGCGTGCAGAGCGCCTTTCGGATTGCCGGTGGTTCCCGACGTATAGATGATGAGCGCGGGGTCGTCGGCTGCTGTGGCGACCGCCTCGAACCGGTCACTCGCGCGCTCGGTGAGATCGGCGTAGCCCAGCGTGCCGGCATCGCCCGGGCCGTCGACGCTGATCACCTGCTCCAGGGCGGGCAGCTTGTCCCGTACGGCGGCGATCTTGTGCAGGCTCGCGTGGTCGGTGATCAGCACTCGGGCTCCGCTGTCGGCGAGGCGGTACTCCAGCGCGTCGGGGCCGAAGAGCGTGAAAAGCGGCAGGGCGATGGCCCCGAGCTTGTAGGCGGCGACGTGGGCGATTGCGGTCTCCGGCCGTTGCGGTAGCAGAATGCCGATACGGTCGCCGCGCTCCACACCGAGGGTGCGCAGGGCATTGGCGAGCCGGTTGGATCGCGCGGCGATGTGCGCGAAGGTATAGCGCTCGGGGTCGCCGCAGCCATGATCGTAGACCAGCGCGAGCCGGTCCGGGTCGCCGGCGTGGCGATCGACGATGTCGACGCCGATGTTGTAGCGCGCCGGTATCCGCCAGCGAAACCGGCCGAACAGCGTGTCGTAGTCGTTGGCTCTCGCGAGCATGTTCGTCTCCTCCCGTTGGCGTCCCTGCGCCGGGAGGAGTATGGAATACCGGCGGCGCTCTGTGGAGGCCCCGTCAATCCGGTCCGGCTGTGCCGTCGTGGGTCGCGACCCACCAGCGGTGGCCGCTCGGGTCGATGAAGCTGCCGCGGCGGTCGCCATAGGGTTGGGCCGAGGGTTCGGTATCGGCGCTCGCGCCGGCTTCCAGGGCGCGGCCATACGTGGCGTAGCAATCGGGTACGTACACGTGGATCTCGGCCGGCTGTGCCCGTGTGGCCATGGGAGGTTCGCCGAGCATGATCACGGTATCGTCGATGAGCACTTCGGCGTGCACGCCCCCTTTGCCGCCGGTCAGGCGGCGGACGAGCTGGGCGTCGAATACCCGCTCGAGGAATGCGATTGCCGCGGTGGCGTCTGCGACGAGCAGATAGGCGGCGACACTCTGCTGGCCTTCGGGGGCATAGTCACGAGTCATTCCCGGTCTCCGGTGTGTGTGTGGGTCGGGCCGTTACGTTAGCGGTGGCCGCTATGCTCGTATTGGAAAAATCGGCAACCCCTGCCACCGGGCGTGCTCATGTCGGTATGTGATTGCGCTCCGGCAGCCGGGCCGCGGCATACGCCGCCGGGGTAACGCCCGCGAACTCGCGGAACTCCTGGATTAGATGGGCCTGGTCGCAGTAGCCGCAAGCCAGCGCGAGCTCGGGCCAGCCAATCCCGTCGCTCTCGCGAATGCACCCGATCGCATGCTGGAAACGCCGCAAGCGCGCGTAGGTTTTCGGCGGGATACCCACAGCGTCGCGGAAAAGATCGGTGAACCGGCGGCGGCTATAGCCCGTGCGTTCGACCATGTCCGCTACCGACGGGCGGCCGTGGTATGCGTCCCATGCCGCGACGGCGGCCGTCACCATGGGTGCAGGTTGCACCCCGGCAGCGAGGCGGCGCGTGAGCAGAGCCTCGAGCAGCCGGATCCGCGCGTCCACGCCGGTAACGTGCCGCAGGGCCTGGGTCCACGCGCCTGTGTCCTCGTCCACGATATCCCCGAGCGCAGCGTCCGTGGCCGTCAGGGTCGTCGCTGGTAGACCCAGCAGGGCGTCCGCGGCGCCGGTGGCCGCTGTGCTCGTCGCAAGTATGGAAGGCATCCCCGTCCAGGTTGATGACGAGCGCCGAGTGGCCTGTGGGGAGAATCCGCTCCATCGACGAGCGAGGGTCATACTCATCCGTGTACCAGATACAGCGCACGAACGGCGCGAGGTATCCGCCTGGCGTGACCATCCGCTCAGTCATTGCGAACTCGTCCTTGTCGTGGAGGGGAGCGCTGGGGACAGTCTAGACCAAGTGCCGGATGCGGCGGGGCGGTTGCCGGCTGGTGTCTGCCATGGTGTAGTCCGCTGCGGTGCCGGGTGGGGCGGTTGTCGGAGGTCGTCATGAACGAACGCAACTTCAAACGCACGCGCGCGCGAACCGAGACACAGAAACGGGCGCGGCGCGAGCAGATATTGCAGGCGGCCGAGACGCTGTATCTGGAAAGCACTGGCTACGAGGCTGTGAACGTTGCCGAAGTCGCTCGTGCTGCCGGTGTGGCCAAGGGCACGGTGTATCTGTACTTCGAGACCAAGGAAGCGTTGTTTCTGGCGCTGTACGACCGTGTCTCGTCAAATTGGTGCGCGCATGCCCGCCAAGCGCTGGATGTCGCGCCGGGGCGCGAGCCGGTTTCCGAGGTCGTCGATGCCTTTGCCAACGCTTGCCATCGCGTGCCGCTACACGCCCGGCTCAACGCCATTCTTCACGTCACCCTGGAACCCAACGTGCCGGCCGAGGCGCTGCTGGCATCCAAACGGCAGCTGCTCGACGATATTGATGCCATGGCGCCGGCGCTGTGCCGACTGCTCGGCATTTCCGAGGCGTACGCCGCCCGCGAGCTGGTGCGGGAAGTCTACGTCGTGCTTATCGGTGCCCATCACAATGCGGGCAACTCACCCGCGCTCGCCTTGGTCTACGACGCTCCGGAAATGGCGCCGCTGCGAATGGCGTTCGATCCGCTTTTCCGCCGGTGCCTGTCGCACACTATCAGGGGCTGGCTCGCGGATGTCGGAAGTGGCGATGCTTGCGGCTCCACCGTTTAGCGTGAAGGGCCGGTGTTCTGGCGCTTGTGTTCCTCCAGAACACCGGCTCGACGCTACTGCTGTGAGTGCGGCTCGGCGACTTTGACCACGAGCTTGCCGAAGTTGCCGCCTTCGAGCATGCGCAGGAAGGCGTCCGGCGCCTGCTCGAGACCGTCCACCACGTCCTCGCGGTAGCGGATTCGGCCGTCGGCGAGCCATTGGGACATCTCCCGCTGGAAGACCGGGAACTCGTGCTGGTGGTCCATGATGATGAAGCCTTGCACCTTCAGCCGCTTGACCAGAATGTGACGCCAGATCAGCGGACTGCGGTCGGGGCCGTCGGGCAGCCCGGCATCGTTGTAGTGTGCGATGAGCCCGCAAAGCGGGATTCGCGCATGCTCGTTGAGTAACGGCAGCACGGCGCGCTGCACAGCCCCGCCGACATTTTCGAAGTACACATCGATGCCGTGCGGACAGGCGTCGGCGAGTCGCTCGGCGAAGTCGGCCGCGTGATGGTCGAGACAGGCATCGAAGCCCAACTCGTCCACGACGTAGCGGCATTTCTCGTCACCGCCGGCGATGCCAACGACGCGCGCTCCACGCAGCCGGGCGATCTGCCCCACGACCGAGCCGACAGCGCCGGATGCGGCAGCCACGACCACGGTTTCCCCGTCGGTTGGCTCACCCAGCAATCGCAGGCCGGTCCAGGCCGTGAAGCCGGGCATGCCGAGCACACCTAGTGCTAGCGACGGCGGTTCCAGGTCAGCGGGCAGCTTGTGCACGCCGGTGCCGTCGGAGAGCGCGTACGTCTGCCAGCCGTTGGCGCAGAGCACGCGGTCACCCGGTGAGAAGTCCGCCAGGTTCGAACTGACGACCTCGGCGACCGTACCGCCGCCCATGACATCGTCGACGGCCACGGGCTCCACGTAGGAGGGGCCGTCATCCATGCGCCCTCGCAGGTACGGGTCGAGGGAGAGATAGAGCGTACGCAGCAGCATCTCGCCCGCTCCGGGAACCGGCGCGGCGTCGGTTTCCAGGCGAAAATGGGAAGCGTCCGGGCGCCCTTGGGGGCGCCCGGCGAGAACAATACGGCGATTCGTCCGCGATGATGGCATGGCTTAGATCTCCTGAGCCGTGGGGCGGATGACGATTTCGTTGATGTCCACTTCCGGCGGTTGGGAAACGGCGTAGCCGATGGCGTTGGCGACGCTTTCCGGGGATATGGCCGCCTGATAGAGCTCCCGAGCCCGCTGGGCGATCCCGGGATCGGAGATGTGCTCGGGCAGCTCGGTGTCGATCGCGCCAGGCGAGAGAATGGTGCTTCGTATGCCCGGACCGCTTTCCTGGCGCAATCCCTCGGCGATGGCGCGCACGGCGTACTTCGTCCCACTGTAGACGGCGCCCGCCGGCATGACCTTGTGCCCGGCCACCGAAGACAGCGTGATGAAGTGGCCGTTGCCTTGTTCCTCGAAGTGGGGCAGGGCGGCGTCGATGCAGTAGAGCACTCCCTTGATGTTCACATCCACCATGCGCTCCCACTCGTCGACCTTGCGGGCGGCAAGTGGTGAGAGCGGCATCAACCCGGCGTTCGCGACGACGGCATCCACCCGGCCGAAACGCTCCACGGCTGCGGCGATCAGCTCGCGAACCTGGCCGCGGTCGGTCACGTCGGTCACGCGGTAGTCGGCCTCGCCGCCGGTGCGCCGAATCTCCTCGGCAATCTCGGCGAGGCGGTCCTCCCGCCGCGCCCCCATCATCACGCGGGCACCGTCGGCGACGAGTCGGCGCACGGTCGCGGCGCCGATGCCGCTGCTCGCGCCGGTGATGGCGACGACCGGGGAATGTGACGTGCTGACGGTCATGGGCTTGCCTCCTGTAACTTAAATGACCAGCGGTCAGTTATATGAGGCCGCCACAAGAATATTCAAGCCCGGGCGCTGAATGAACGGTGCGGACGCGCTCTCCGGCGAGGTGTCGAGCGCTGTCCCGCGTGGGGAGACACGGTGAATGCGCCCACTGGGATTCGGTTGTGGACCATCCGCGCGCTTACTACCTTTTGGTTACTAATCCGATCATAGGTCATGCCACGTGTCAGAGCGCTTGTGCGAATCGGCTGCTAGGCGCGCGAGCGAAGGCGTGGCAAGGCTCACGTCGAGTGAGCGCAACGCCGCAGCCGAATCGCACAA
Source organism: Arhodomonas sp. AD133 (assembly GCF_051195215.1). Lineage (NCBI taxonomy): Bacteria > Pseudomonadati > Pseudomonadota > Gammaproteobacteria > Chromatiales > Ectothiorhodospiraceae > Arhodomonas > Arhodomonas sp. AD133. The sequence goes on from NZ_JBNAZM010000004.1 coordinate 176,745, forward strand.
GCGCTCCCTTCGGGCGAGGCTGTCGGGCGCTCTCGCGGCGTTGCTCGTCGCTCATGTAGCGATTGCTACACCACGCGCCTCGCGCCTTGCGAGAACGCCCGACAGCCTCGCTGACATGTGGCATGACCTATGATCGGATTAGTATGTTCAAGCGGTCGGTCGAAGGGCAGCGCAGGGGAGTTCATCGGCGAGCTTTTCGGCGGTAGCGGCTACGCCGCGCCGGCTCCTTCCTGTCGCGAATCCACCCGCTGAGCTGGCCTCACGACGCGACAAGCTCGCGACAGGGGCGGATCGCGGAGAGCGAGACATGTACGACTTTCTCGATCAGGTCTACCGCATGCTCCGGGCCGCCGGCGAGCTCGGCGAGATCGACGCGGCCGTCATGGACCTCATGGCGGGCCCTTCACGGGTGCTGGCGTTCCGAATCCCGCTGAAGATGGACGACGGCAGCCGCCAGGTCTTCGACGCCTACCGTGTGCGCTACAGCGATGCCCTCGGGCCGTCGCGGGATGGCACACGGGTTTCCCCCGATATCGACATCGACGAGGTCACCGCACTGGGCCTGCTCATGACGATCAAGCACGCCGCCGGACACATCCCCGCCGGCGGTGGCAAGGGCGGCGTCGTCGCCGATCCGAACGTGCTCAGCAGCCGCGAGTTCGAGAGCCTGTGCCGCGCCTATGTCCGCTGCCTGCGCCCGGCCGGACCCGCCTACGACGTACCCGGTGCCGACATTGGCACCGATGCGCGGGCGATGGCCTGGATGCTCGACGAGTACGAACAGATCACCGGATATCACTGCCCCGCGGCGATCAACGACAAGCCCGCGATCCTCGGGGGCTCTCTTGGCGGCGAGGAAGCCACCGGCCGCGGCGTATTCGACGCGTTCGCAAAGGCGGCCGACGACCTGGGGATGGCCATGCTCGATACCACCGTGGCCATCCAGGGCTTCGGCCAGGTCGGCTCAGTGGCGGCGACGATGTTCTATGAGGCCGGTTGCCGGGTGATCGCCGTCTCCGATAGTGGCGGCGGTATCCGCAACGATGGAGGTCTGAACGTCCCCGCCCTCCGAACGTTTGCGGCGGATGCCGGGACCGTCGCCGGCTTCCCCGGCGCCGACCGGATCACCAACGCCGAACTGCTGGAAACGGCATGCACCGTACTCGTTCCCGCCGCGATCCAGGGCGTGATACACCGGGAGAACGCACTGCGTGTCAAAGCGCGTTTGCTGGTGGAAGCGGCCAACGCCCCCACCACGATCGAGGCCGAGGAAATCCTCCTCCAGCACGGCGTGACCGTGGTGCCCGACGTCATCGCCAACAGCGGCAGCGTGCACGTCTGCCAGATGGAGCGCAGCCAGGACCTCTATGACAACTACTGGGACGCGGACACGATCGACGATCTGCGCCGCACACGCTTACTCCGTAGCTACCGGGAAGCCCTGCACACCGCGGCTAATCTGGGCGTGGAATCCGTCCGCCTCGGCGCATGGGTCAACGCCCTCCGACGCATCGAAGAAGCCGTGCACGCGCGGGGCTGGCTGTAGCGCGATGCGAGGGCGGTGGAGGTGATTGTGGAGACGTTACAAGGCAGGGTCAGGATGCGTGTTATCCGGACGGCGTCCGTGTTATGACACGGACTTCGTCCGCCTAATTACTGTTGCACAAAGCCGCTGCGCGGCAGGAAGGAAGCTTTGACGTGATCGGCAATTGTTTGCCGATGGAGATGTTACAAACGCTGCGGTGCGCGCCGCAACAGGAGGCAGGCAATGGCAGGGAAGCCGACGATCCAGGAGGTGTTCGTGCACCATTTCGATGAAGTGCGACGCAGCGGCAAACTGTCCGCACCGCAACAACGCGCCGGGCACGCGATTGTCGCCTGCCGCACCGACGCGATGGGTGGCCACGAACAGCGCTGTCCTGACGGGCATTTTGTGCGCACGCA